>JBASRI010000295.1:0-10395 GCA_049273755.1 Thermoanaerobaculia bacterium | reverse complement strand
AGCGAGCGATGCGGAAGAGCGCGGCGAAGACGGCCTAAGGCAGGTCAGGTCCTCGCTGTCACCCCGAGGAGCGCAGCGACGAGGGATGACAGACAATGTCGGCGTGTCCTCCGCCGATCGCAGGGCGCCGTTCCTGGCGCTTGCCCACCGCGACTACCGGCGGCTGATCCTTTCGCAGCTCCTGTCGCTGACGGGCTCGCAGATGCAGGTCGTCGCGATCAACTGGCACGTCTACCTTCTGACGAGGTCGCCGCTGGCGCTCGGGTTCGTCGGATTGACGCGCGTGGTGCCGATCGTCGTCTTCTCGCTCGTGGGCGGCGTCGTCGCGGACCGCCACGACCGCCGCCGCGTCATGCTCATCACGCAAGTCGCGATGACGGCGGTCGCGCTCGCTCTCGCGGCGATCACGTTCGCGCGCCGCGAAACGCTCTGGCTCCTCTACCTCTTGAACGCCCTCGGCGCCTCGGCCGTGGCCTTCGACGGACCGTCCCGCCAGGCGCTGATACCACGCCTGGTTCCCCCCGAGGACCTGCCCGGAGCGCTGTCGCTGAACCTCTCGGTGTTCCAGGCCGCGCTCATCGGGGGTCCGGCGCTCGCGGGGCTCGTGATCGCGAATCACCCGGGTGACTCCCCGACGGCGGGCCTGTCGCTCATCTATTTCTTGAACGCCGTCTCGTTCGTCGCCGTGATCTTCGCCTTGGCGACGATGAGGACCTCGGGGGCGCCCGAGCCGACGGCGGGGAAAGTCGAGATGCGCGCGGCCCTGGCCGAGGGGCTGCGGTTCGTCTTCAAGACGCCGCTCATGGTGTGGACGATGGGTCTGGACTTCCTGGCGACGTTCTTTTCGGGAGCCACCTCGCTGCTTCCGATCTTCGCCGACCAGGTTCTCCACGTCGGAGCCCGGGGCTACGGGATCCTCGCCGCGGCACCGGCCGTCGGCGCCCTCCTCGGGGCCCTCTATCTCTCGGTCCGGCCCCTGCCGGCCCGGCAGGGCCGCATCTTTCTCTGGGCCGTCGGGATCTACGGCGCGGCGACGGTCGTCTTCGGCCTGTCGCGCAACTTCTGGCTGACCCTCGCAGCCCTCGCCTGCGTCGGCCTCGCCGACGCCATCTCGACGGTCATCCGGCAGACGATCCGCCAGTTCATCACCCCCGACCGCCTCCGCGGCCGCATGACCTCGATCAACATGATCTTCTTCATGGGCGGGCCGCAGCTCGGGGAGCTCGAGGCCGGCCTCGTCGCCTCCCTCTTCGCCTCGACCGTCGTCGGCGTCACCGTCTCGGTCGTCACGGGCGGCCTGGCCACGATCCTGATCACGGCCGCCGTCGCCGCCGCGGCGCCGATGGTGCGCGTCTACGACTTCCGGAGGCCCGCAACGAGCGGTGGCGCGTCTCCGTGACCCCTCCGGCCATCGCCGTCGAGGGGCTGACGGTGAAGGAGGGAGGCCTCCATATCTTTTCGAATGTCGGCCTCACCGTTCCCGCCGAAACCTCGTACGTCGTTCTCGGGAAAGGAGCCGGCCCCCGCGAGCTTCTCCGATGTGTGATCGGGGAGCGAAAGCCCGATGCGGGGTCCGTCCGCGTTCTCGGCCTCGATGCCCGTAGGGCGCGTCGGAAGCTTCGCTCCCGGATCCTCGCCGTCGAGCCCGGGGGAATGCCACCCGCCTCACCCGGCATCGAGCTCGTGGTTCTCGACGATCCGGACCCCGAGGCTCTGGCGCGAAGCGCGGGCCCGGGCCGGGCCCTCTTCGCCGCGACCCAGCGACCCGGAGTCGCCGAAACCCTCGGAGGACGGGTCGGAATCCTGGGCCGCGGCCGGCTCGCCGCCGAAGGCACTCTGTCGGACCTCCTCGCGCGCTTTCGCCGGATTCGCTACGCCAACCGGCTGACCGAGACGCGAGCCGCGCTCGGCACGGAACTCGACGAGTTCGACGCCGCGCGCGTCCGCGTCCGAGGCTGGGGCATCGAGGCCGTCGTGTCGAACTTCGACCCCGGCGCCTTCGAGCGGTTCCGTACCCTCGACGGTGTGGAGGACGCCGCCGCGGAGCCCTTGTCGCTCGCGGAAATCCTGGACGCCGTCGCGGGGAGCTGACGCTCGCCGGGCTCTGCTATCGTCCCGCCCCGTGGCGGGATTCGAACGCGACGCCGAGAGTCGCCTGACGTGCGACGGACTGCGGCTTTCGGACCTGGCGGAGCGCTTCGGGACGCCGCTCTACGTCTACAGCTGGGCTCGGATCGAGGAGCGGTTCCGGAACTTCGACGCGGCCTTCGCCTCGGTCCCGCACCTGGTGTGCTACGCGGCGAAGGCCAACTCGAGCCTGGCGATCCTGAGGCGGCTGGCGGCGCTCGGGGCGGGGGCGGACGTGGTCTCCGGAGGGGAGCTGCGCGCGGCGCTGGAGAGCGGCATCTCGGCCGGACGGATCGTCTTCTCGGGGGTCGGCAAGACGGAGGAGGAAATTGCGTTCGGGGTTTCCTCCGGGATCCTCGCCTTCAACGCCGAGTCCGAGCGCGAAATCGAGAAGATCGACGCGATCGCCGGCGCGCTCGGCAGGACGGCGCGGGTGGCCCTGCGGGTCAACCCGGACATCGACGCGCGCTCCCACCCATACATCTCGACGGGCCTGAAGCGGAACAAGTTCGGCGTGGACATCGCGCGAGCGCCCGAGATCTTCGAGAGGGCCGGCCGCCTCGGAAACGTGCGCATGACCGGCATTCAGGCCCACATCGGGAGCCAGATCCTGGAGGCCGGACCCCTCACCCAGACCGCTCGGGCCCTCGCCGCGCTGGCCGGGCGCCTCGCCGCCCGAGGCGCCGTCCTCGAGACGCTGGACGTCGGAGGGGGCCTGGGCATCGGAGACGGAGCCCTCACTCCCGAGGAGTACGCCTCGGCCGCGCTCCCGGCTCTCGCGGGGCTGCCGCAGTACATTCTGATCGAGCCCGGCCGGGCGATCGCGGGGCCTGCCGGCGCCCTGGTCACGCGCGTCCTCTACGTGAAACGGGAGACTGGCAAGATCTTCGTCGTCACCGACGCCGGCATGAACGACCTTCTGCGCCCCGCGCTCTACGAGGCGATCCATGCCATTGAATCCGTCGAAGCCCGTGCGGCGCCGAGAATCTCCGCCGACGTCGTCGGACCGGTCTGCGAGAGTGCCGACGTGTTCGCGCAGGATCTGGAGATCCCGCTTCCGGAGGAGGGCGATCTCCTCGCGATCCGCGACGTCGGAGCGTACGGCTTCGCGATGTCCTCGAACTACAACTTCCGCCCGCGCCCCGCCGAAGTCCTCGTGGCCGACGGCGCGGCGGTGCTCGCGAGGCGGCGCGAAACTTTCGAAGACTTAACACGGCTCGAACAGACGTAGAATCCTTCCAGATTCACCTCTCGTAGTTTCGCCTCGAGTTTTTTTTCGTGAAGGAGGATGCATGCGTGGACATCGAACCTGGTCCCTCCCCGCTCTCGTTCTTCTCCTCTTCGCTCCCCTGGCTCTGGCCCAGACGACGGGCTCGGTCTCCGGCGTCGTCAAGGACTCGGCCGGCGCTCCGCTACCCGGGGTCCTCGTCTCGATCTCCGGGCCGCAGATGCCGCTCGGCCGCACCGCGACCTCCCGTTCGGACGGCACCTTCCAGTTCCTGAACCTCATCCCGGGCACGTACCAGTTGCGGGCTGAGCTGCAGGGCCTCGGAGCGTTCCAGCAGGAAGTCATCGTCGCCCTGGCCAAGGACACCGAGGTCTGGCCGGTCCTGCGCGCGACCGCGACCGAGGAGGTCACCGTCACGGCCGCCACGCCGCTCGTCGACACGAAATCGAGCGACGTCTCGAACGTGACCAAGCGCGACACCCTCGAGAAGCTGCCCCTGGTGCGGACCTTCTCCGGGACGTTCCAGCTCGCGCCGGGCGTGGCTGAATCGGGAGTCGAGATCTCCAACACCAACGTCGGCGTCAACGCCGGCGGCGGCCGCCAGGACAACACCTACCTCTACGACGGCGTCAACGTCACGAACCCCTTCTTTGGCGACCTCTACCAGGACTTCGCCGAGCTCGACATCCAGGAGGTCAACATCACGCGCGGCGGCGTCCCGCCCGAGTACGGCCGGACCGGAGGCTTCATCGTCAACGGCGTCACGAAGTCGGGAACCAACAACGTCCACGGCGAGGTGCGGATCGAGTACCAGCCTTCGTCGTTCCAGGCCGACAGCAAGGATCCCAACATCCAGAGCAAGAGCAGCCGCTTCCGCCCCGGCTTCGGCGTCGGCGGCCCGATCCTGCAGGATCATCTCTTCGGCTACGGCTCGGTCAACCTGTTCCGTCAGGACATCAAGAATCGCGTCAACCTGACGGGGGCCCTCCCGGACTCCAACTTCGACATCGACGAGTACTTCGGCAAGCTGTCGGCGACGCCGGTCTCGAGCCACCTGATCGACGCATCGTTCCGTTACCGGGGAATCACTCAGGACAACACGGACATCGATTTCGACTCCACTCCGACGACCGGCGACACGACCAAGGAGATCAACCGGGTCGGCGTCTTCTCCTGGTTCTGGACGGCCACTCCCTCCCTGAGCCTCGAGGCCAAGGTCAACTACAACGACAACCCCAACAGCTCCCAACCGACGGTTCCCATCCCCTTCCAACCGCGGTTCGACCCGGTCAACCCGGCGAACGTGGGCTACTTCTGCGCCGGCGGTCTCTGCGACGGCGTCAACCAACTGCGCAACAACGTCGACAGCTTCCGACGCGTCGAGTACAAGCTGACGGGCTCCTACATCGCCAACCTCCTCGGCGCGAGCCACCTCTTCAAGCTCGGCGGGTACTACAGCGACAACAAGGAAGACCTCCAGAGGCTGGCCAACGGTTGGGGCGCGATCACGATCAACAACAGCTCGACCAACTGCGAAGGACGCAACCCCTGCTACCGCGCCCGGTTCAACCCGGACCAGCCTCCGCAGATCTCGCGCGGCCGCACGATCGGCCTGTTCGCCCAGGACCAGGCGACGTGGGATCGTCTGACGCTGAACATCGGGCTGCTCGTCAACCAGGATCGCTTCATCCCCAACGACGACGGGAAGTTCACCTTCGTAAAGGGCGACATCACCGTACCCCACGACCAGCTTCTGCCCTGCACGGACCCGAACCACGACCCCCGCGCCTGCACGTACACCGATCAGTACGTCTTCTCGTTCTCCAAGCAGTTCCAGCCGCGCGTCGGCGTGGCCTACGAGGTCGACCCGAGGGTTCACGACAAAGCGTTCGTCAACTACGCGCGCTACGACAACATGGATAACCAGTCCTTCGCCCGCTCGGCGGCGCCGATCCGGCTCTACCGCTCGGACGCGTTTTTCGACCTGACGACCGGAGAGTTCATCAAGGAAGTCACGCGTACCAATAACACCGGCAAGATCGTGCTTCCGAACATCGACCCGCCGTACACGGACGAGTTCGTGGCCGGCTACGCGCGGCCGCTCCCGGGAGGCTGGTCCGTCGAGCTGTGGGGCATGTTCCGCCAGACCAGGGACGTCTTCGAAGACTTCCCGGCTTTCGGCCGCGCAGACGCCTCGGGCGATTTCGTCTACGGAAACATCCCGGCCTTCCGCAAGTACAAGGCCGGCACCCTGGAGGTCAAGAAGGCCTACGGCGACAATTGGACGCTGGACGTCTCGTACACCTATTCGCGCCTGACCGGCAACTGGGACCTCGACTACGCCACGCAGCTCTTCTACTCCTCGTCGTACATCGAGGACGGTCCAGGTCTCTACGTCGAAGACCACAACCGCAAGGGCGTCTTGATCGGAAACCGGACCCACATCGCGAAGTTCTTCGGCAGCTACACGCTTCCGACGCGGACGATTCTCGGGGGGTACCTGCGCGTCCAGAGCGGCCGGCCGTGGGAGGCGCGGCTGTTCGATCCGGTCTACGGCACGGACTACCAGTACGCCGAAACCGCCGGCAAGCGCACGCTGCCCGCCTGGGCCAACTTCGACTTCCTCGTGTCCCAGGACATCCCCATCGGGCCGACGGTCCTCAGACTCGAGGGACGTCTCTTGAATGTCTTCAACTCGCAGCCGGCGCTGACCGTAAACCAGGACCTGTTCCTGAGCGACAACAACACGGATCCCAACCCGAACTTCGGACATGGCACCTCGTTTGCGCCCGGGAGACGCTTCTTCATCTCGGCGATTCTGACGTTCTAGTGCGCCGACCGATCGTCCTCGGCCTGCTCGCAGCCCTGGCGTTCACGCCGGGGCTGTGGGCGGCCGATCCGCCCGTTCTCAAGGTGCCGGGGCAGAGCGACCGGCCGGTGACTGCCGAGTCGCTCGCCGGGCGCGCGGCGCGCGACGTCCGCCTGGAGGATGTCGCCGGAAACGTGACCGTCTACCACGGCGTGCCGCTCCTGGAGGTCCTGGAGAAGGGCGGCCTGGAGGTCCGATCGATGGCGGGCGAGCGCAAATCCGCCGCGATGGTGGTCCTCGCCGCGGCGCGCGACGGCTACACCGTGGCGTTTTCAGTCGGCGAGCTCAGCTCCGGCCGCGTCAACCCGAAGGTCTTTCTCGTCCATGAGACCGCGGCCGGCCCGCTCCCCGAAAACGAGGGGCCCGTGCGCCTAATCGTGTACGGCGACCCGGTGCGTTCGGCGTACGGCCTGGCAAGGATCGAGGTGAAGGCACTGGGGGAGAAGAAGCCGTAGTCTTGTCATCCCGAGCGCAGCGAGGGATCCCTTTCGAGTCACAGCAGGACTTCAAAGGGAGCCCTCGTCGCAGCGCTCCTCGGGATGACAAGAGGAGCTACGATCCGGATCGCCCCGCCCTTCTCACCACCTCCAGCAGCCGGGCGACCTCGGGCTGGTCCGGGCGGATGGCGAGGGAGCGCACGAGAAGGCGCTCGACCTCCTCGCGGTCGGCGAGGCACGTGTGGAAGAGCACGAGGTCGTTGATCGACTCGAGGTCTCGGGTCGTGCCGGCGAACGCGGCCATCGCGGCGACCGCGCCGCGGCAGTCCTTCTGTCGGTACGCCAGGCGCGCTTTCTCGCGGGCGATCGCTTCGCTGCCGGGATGGAGGCGCGCCGCGTGGTCCAGAAGCGACGCGGCGGCGGCGAGCTTGCCCTCCTTGATGTACTCCCGGGCCCAGCCTGCTACGGCCGTCGAGGGATCGCCCCTGGCCGCCGACAGCGAGCGAAAGAACCAGTCCTCGGCCTTGCGCGTGTCGCCGGAGTCCCGGTACAGGACCGCGAGGTTGAACATCGGGGCGTAGAAGCCGGGATTGAGCTCGAGGGCCCTTTCGAAGTCTTTCCTCGCGGCGGCGGCGTTCTTCTTCGTCTCGCGCTCGTAGGTCCCAAGGTTGTTCCACGCGGCTTCGGTCATCCCGGGCCGCTCGCCGCCGGGCGGACGCAACGCGGCCGAAGAGCCGGGCGAGAGATACCCGAGCGCGAGTAGCTTCTTGGCATATTCGTCGGATTCGGCCGCCGAGGCCTCCGCCGCCGCGACGCGTCGGACGGAGAGGCCGGAGAGATCCTTTCTCGAAAGCTCCGGCGCGCGGGGATACGCCGCCGCGATAGGGGTGCCCGCCATGCGTCGATCCGCCGGCGCACCAATGAGCGCAAGCACGGTCGGCGCGATGTCGTAAAGACTCGCCGTGCCGCGCGGCCGCCCGCGCTCGACGCCGCGGCCCCAGAGGGCGAGGACGCCCTCGGGCCTATGCCAGAACGCCGCCGTGGCCCAATTTCCGGAGGAGAGGCCGCAGGGCCGGTCGCTCCCCCACTTGAAGCCGTGGTCGGAGTGCACCAGCAGAACCCCGCCGTCCTCCTCCGCGCGGCGCATCCACTGGCCGAGGATGCGATCCACGGCGGCGTAGTAGGTGGCGACCGCGCGCGAGTAGTTGCGGTAGTCGGCGTCGGACGTGTCGCGGCAGTCCGCCCGCGGCGGCGTGAAGGACGCGAAGACGTGGCCGACCTCGTCGGTCCCCTCGAAGTAGACGGCCGTCAGATCCGGGCGCTCGCGGTCGTAGAGGTCGCGGGCGATGCGCTGCGTCACGCGCGTCGCCGACAGGATCCGCGACAGCGCCACGACGCGATTCTCCATCCCCGCGCCGCTCGAAAGCTCGCCGGCGATCTCCGAGGCGGGCATCTCGAGATAGGGAGCGAGATCCGCGCCGTCGACGCGGCCGTCGCGCTGCGCGACTTGAGCCACGCCGGCCTCGAGCGCCGTCGGGTACGTGGAGCCCGACAGGGAAAGCCCCGAGAAGAGCATCGGGCTGACGCGGTCGGAGACGAAGAACCCGTTCACTTCCTCGGCCGGGTGCGTCGCCCACCATCCCACGACGCCGACCTTCCGTCCAACCTGGGAGGCGATGTTCCACACCGCCGGAGCCGCGCGCGAGTCTCCCGAGATGGGGACCTTGCGCCCGGTCTTCGGATCCACCTCCTGGAAGTCGAGCACCCGGTGCAGGTCGGGAGGCAGACCCGTCGCCGCGCTCGTCCAGAGGATCGGAGAGATCAGCGGATAGGGGCTCGACAGTTTCGCCGTCCAGCCCTCTTCGGTCAGCCGCTTCCAGTTGGGAAGCCGGCCGTCCGCGGAGAGCCGGTCGAGCAGCTCCCAGTCGAGCCCGTCCAGCCCGATCCAGATCACCGGCGCGCGCTCCCCTGGGGGGTGCCTTTCGCGAGCGGCGACGTCGGAGGCCTCGACCGCGAGGGCCGCTCGAGCCGGGGCGGCCACGGCCGTCGCGGCCGGCTTTGCCTTCTCGCTCCGGCAGGCGGCCGAGAGCGCCGCGGCCCCGAAAGCGAGGAGGAAGTCGAAGGCCCGGCGGCGCAACATCCGGCGCACCATAGCAGAGGGTTTGACCCCCTCCGCCTCTCCGGTCAGCAGGCTGCTGAAAGATGGATGCGAGCGTCGCGTCCGGCACTTTGCGGACGGTGTCGGCAGTACGAGCCCCTCTTCCGAATTCTGCGGCCCGCCGGCCGACACCGGCAAAGTTCCGCCCGCCCTTCGGGTTACGGCGGCGTGGGGCCATCTGCGGCGTCGCCGCTCCTCGCCGATGCCAACGCGTCGCCATCGTCGCGGCTTCTTGCATCTGACCCCATGGCGCTCGTAACGCCCCTCACACCCTCTTTCAGCAACCTGCTAAACTGCGCGGCCCGCGGTGGGTGTAGCTCAGCCGGTTAGAGCGCCAGACTGTGGATCTGGATGTCGAGGGTTCGAATCCCTCCACTCACCCCAAGAATTTCGCGTCGTTCTTTGCGCCCGTAGCTCAGTCCGGATAGAGCGTTAGCCTCCGGAGCTAAAGGTCCCGCGTTCGAATCGCGGCGGGCGCACCATCGTTTTTTGCGGTTGGGCTCGACCGTTTTCGGGGCAGCCGGGCCAAGCGGGTTGGGAACCCCAAGTTCCTGGGCTGCGGCGCGAGATATCCAACCTGATGCATGAAGTTGCGTTTGATTCCTCGGGCCGGAACATTCCCATCGCTGGCGCGTAGAAGTTTCCGACCGGCTCTGCGAAGGAGACTATGCGCGCAGCATTCCTCCTCGTCCTGGCGCTATCCGCCGTTCAGGCGCCCGTTCAAGGCCCGCTTGGTCTCGCGGTCCGGGTCGCCCCGGAGCCGACCTACATCGAGCGGACGCCGGCGGGCCAGCTCCTGACGTGCGACTTCGAGATCGTCAACGGCACAGACCAAGCGTTGGAGCTCGTCGGGATCTGGGCCAGGAGCTTCGCCGCGAATGGACGACTCCTCTTGCGGAACAAGGTCGACTCGAACGGCACGCGCCCTTCCGTCGAGGTCCTCGGCCGGCGGCGGCTGGAGCCGCGGTCCACACTCACCGTGTTCAATCCCTTCACGGAACTGCGGACGGCGGTTCCGATCGCGCGCATCGAGTATGAGTTCTCGCTGCAGGACTCGAGCAAAGAGCGGCAGCGCGTCAAAGCGGAGGTCCGCCCCATCCCATTCCGGCAAAAGACCCGGCTCATCCTCCCGGTCGCCGGCGCGCGGCTTTGGGTCTACGACGGTCCCGGTCTGCTCTCCCATCACCGCCGCCTCGACCTTGCCGACCCCATGAATCGGGACGTCCTCAAGCTCCGGGGCAACAGCGAGCGCTACGCCCTGGATCTCGTCGTAGTCGATGAGAAAGGCGAGTTCGCCCGCGGCGACCTCGAGAAGAAGGAGAGCTGGTTCGGGTGGGGATTTCCCGTCGTCGCGCCGGCGGCCGGCACGGTAGTCGAGGCCGTGGACTCTTTACCCGACGACATTCCTTACGACGAAGCCAAGATGCGCGAGGACCCGCGAGGCAGCGTCGGCAACCGGGTCATCCTCGACCATGGCAACGGGGAGTACAGCCTGCTCGCCCATTTCCGCAACGGCAGCCTGAAGGTCCGGCCAGGCCAGAAGGTCCGGCAGGGCGACGTGCTCGGACAGATGGGC
>JBASRI010000293.1:0-6128 GCA_049273755.1 Thermoanaerobaculia bacterium | reverse complement strand
CGGTCGCGAGCCCCTCCTCGGAGTGGTTGTGGACGTCGATGAAGCCGGGGGCGAGCACGAGTCCGGAGCCGGAAACGACCTTCTCGCCGGGCCTGGGCTGGAGCGTGCCGACCTCGAGGATCCGATCGCCCGCGACGCGCACGTCTTTCTTTTCCATCGGTGCGCCCGTCCCGTCCGCGACGCGTGCCCCCACGATCACCCAGGAAACGGAGTCCGGTTCGTTTGGCGGCGCCGGCGCGGCTTCCGCGGCGAGCGCCGCCAGGAGAGCGAGGCCACCGGCGAGCTTCAGAAATCTCATGCGCGGGATTCTATGCGTCAGAGGCCGCGCCGGGACATGTCCGCCAGGGCGGCGCGGACCTCGGCGAGGTCCTTGCCGTACTGCTTGGCGGGCGCGGTCTTGACGAAACGCTCGAGGGCCGAGCGCGCGGTCTTCCAGTCGCCGTTCTGGCCCGCGACGCGGCCGATGTTGTACAGCGCGTCGTACTGCTCCGGGTTGATCTCGAGGCAGCGCTGCCAGGCCTCGATCGCATTCTTCGGATCGCCCAGCCGCATCCTGGCCACGCCGAGCGCGTTCCAGGCACGGGCGTGCCTCTTGCCGAGGCGGAGCGCGGCCTCGAGATTCTTTCGCGCTTCGTCAACCCGGTCGAGCTTCAAGAGCGCGATGCCGGTGTTCTGGAAGGCGACGGCGTTCGACGGGTCGATCTCCAGAACTCTCGCGAAGATAGGGAGCGCCTCGGCAGATCGGCCTGAGTCGGCCAGAGCGATGCCGAGGGCGTTCAAGGTCTCCGGTTCCTCGCTCTCACGGTATTCCGACAGCACCGCGAGGGCCTCCCTGGGCCGACCGGTCTCCGAGAGCACCATGGCCCTCTGCCGGGCCACGCTCTCGCCGCCGGCGCCGCTTTCGGACGCCCTCTCGAAGGCTTTCAGCACACCCTCGATGTCGCCCTTGCACCGGAGCACCATCGCCAGATGCATGTACCCGAGCTTCATCTTCGGGTTCTCGGCCACGACCCGGCGCGCGATCGGGAGAGCCTCGTCGCACTTTCCCTCCTCGCTGAGCTCCATGATTCGATGGAGCGTCTGGTCCACGACGATCAGCGTCTTCGGATCGTCGGCCGGACCGTAGGAGGCCTTCCTCTCGCCCGAGCCCGTGAGGTAACCCAGGCTCTTCAGCTTCGCGGCCTCCTCCGACCCGATCGTGCCCCTCTCGTGCGGCGCCGCCGGCAGCTCGAGCAAGCGCTTGCGGAGCCGCCGCAAAGCGTCGGGCCCTTCCGGCACGAGGTTCTTCGTTTCGCCGGAGTCCGAGGGCAGGTTGTAGAGCTCGGGGATCGGAAGGTCGATGAATTTGTCGCCGCGCGCGGCGAGGCCTCGCAGCGGAGCCCATCCTCGGTTGAAGGCCGCGGAGAGAGCTTCGAAGTAATTCCCCTCCTCGGCCTCACGGCGCCCTTCGGCCAGAAGCGATTGGCCGGCAAGCTCCCTGGCGGCCGGCGCGCCGATCGCGTCGAGGATCGTCGGAAGAACGTCGATGTGGCGCGCGGGCACGGCGTCGCTTCCGGACGCCACGACGCCGGGGCACCAGACGAACATCGGCACGTGGAGCGTCGCCTCGTAGCAGAAGAGGCCGTGCGTCAGCTCGCCGTGGTCGCCGCGCGCTTCGCCGTGATCGCCCGTCACGATGAGGATGGGCGAAGGCTGAGCGCCTCTGACCGCTTCGAGCAGAGGTACCAACGCCGCGTCGGTGTAGGAGACTTCGCCGAGATAGAAATCGTCCGGGTACCGGTCCTTGTATGGCTGAGGCGGGTCGTAGGGGGCGTGGGGATCGTAGACGTGCACCCAGAGAAACCGCCGCTTCCCCTCCTGTCCCCGGTACCACCCGACGGCGGCCTTCACCACGTCCTCGGCCCGCGCCTGCTGAATGTCGAACTCGAACTGTTCGTCGAGGTGGCGATACAGCTCGTCGTAGACGTCGAAGTCGTGGGCGAGGCCGTAACGCGAGTCGAGAACGTAGGCTCCGATGAAGGCGCCCGTCGCGTAGCCCTTCGCTTTCAGCCATGTGGCCATGGTCGGGGTCCTCGGCGAAAGCCGGAAGCCCGCGTTCTCTCGCACACCGTGCTGGTAGGGGAGCATCCCGGTCAGGATGTTCGTGTGCGAGGGCAGCGTGATGACGTTGTGGGCATGCGCCTGCGAAAAAACGCGTCCTTCCGCAGCGAATCGGTCGAGATTCGGCGTCGTGCCGCGGGGGTTGCCGTCGAAGCCCGTGGCGTCGTATCGCAGCGTGTCGATCGTGACCAGAATGACGTCCCGCTCGGAACGAGGGGACGAGGGCCTCGCGGAGACTCCCCCGGGACCCGGCACCTCCCGGCGGCAGGCCGCGAGCGCCAGGAGAATGACCCCCGCGGAGGCCTTTTTCAGACGCTGAGTCACGCTCGCGGAGAATCGAAAGGGCCCGCCCGGAATTCCCGGACGGGCCCCCAATGCGCCCGGAGCCGCCTAGAAATTGGCCGAGATGCCTAACCTCACGATGCGCGGGCTCTGCACCTCGATGATCTGATTGAAGAACTGGTTCTGTGTGAAGACCCCGGTCGAAGCCCGGTAGTCGCCGACGCGCTGGTAGCGCTGCAGGACGGTGTTGGCGTTGGCCACGTTGAAGAGCTCGGCGGCCGGAGTGATCGAGACCGGGCCGAGCTGGAAGGTTTTTGCCAGCCGTAAGTCGAGCTCGTACACGTTGTCGTACCGGAAGTCGTCCGCCTGGCCGATCTGGGTGAAGTATCGGTGGCTGATGCCGGCGGCATCCACCGCGCGCGTCCGGACGTAGTAGGGATTCGGGAAGCCCTGGCGGCCGAAGAAGTTGACGCCCAAGTTGATCCCCCAGGGCCCTTGATAGAGAGCGTTGAGGTTGAACTGCCAGTTTGCGTTTATGAAGACGGACGTCCTGGAGGAAAAGCCGGTCGCGATGCAGGAGGTCTGTGCCACCGCTCCGCAGTTGGTTCCGCCCCAGAGATTGTTGGGGTCCTGGATGGACGCCGTCGTCAGTTCCTGCTTGAACGAGTTCCAGCCGAAGTTTCCGCGGACCATCCAGTGGTTCGACAATCGTTTGACGACGGAAAAGTCCACCCCGTAGTACTTCTGCCTTGCGTCGGGACGGTCCGAGATCGTGACGCCCGCGGGCTCATTGGGAAGCGTCAGGCTGTAGAACGGCTCGTCGAAGCTGAGCCTGAATCCGTTGGGGGCGGTCGCCGTGCAGGGAACCCGGGGGGAGTTTTCATCGGCCGGGTTGGAAAGGCAAAGGGTTCTTCCGGCGAGCTCCCAGGTCCCGACGCCCGCGCCCGTCGGCAAATTCTGGATGAGATTTCTCGTGTTGCGATAGTTGAACGTCGCGGAGACGGCGAAATCGTCCGTGAACTGATGGTCGACGCCGACGGTGAACTCGTCGGTCTTCGGGACCTTCAGGTCGGGCGCGATCGTGTTCGGGACGTTCGGCAGCGTGGCCGGATCGATGTCGTTGTAGAAGGCGTACACCCCCTTGTCGAAACGGACCTCATTCGCCTGCACGATGTGGTCGTGGTTGAGGTCGTCCCAATAGTAGTAGTAGCCGTTGGAGATCGGCACACCGCTCGCGTAGTAGCCGATGAACCCGAGCTGGTCGGCAAACTGCGCGTAGGACGCCCTCAGGAGGGTGTTCTTCTTCGGACCGAGGGAGTAGGTCGCGGAGACGCGAGGCTGCCAGTTCGTGAAGTCGAACTGCCAGTCTTTGGAGCCGTGGTAGGCCAGTGCCGGGAGCAGGTCCGGGAACAAGACGTTCCCGAAGGCCACTCCGGGAAGGTTTTTCGCCTGCTGCCGGTCATAGCGCACTCCGAGCTGGACGGTGAGGTTGCTCATCGTGATCGTGTCGCCGAGCGTCCCGCTCCAGAACTGATTCTTGTAGACCGGCCGCACGCCCCGGCTCAGAAGCGCCGTATTCGATGACGAGTAGGCGTACTCGCTGCCCAAGTTCTGGTCGCCGGGCCAGCCCGTGGCCGAGTCGGCGATCTGCTGCCGGTAGTTGAAGCTGAACTTCAGCTCGTGGTTCAACGAGCCCGTGTTGAAGAACTTGGACGCCGTGAGGTTGGCCTGCTTTTGCGGGTCCTTGGCCCAGTAGTACCGATAGTTGTTGTAATACGTGCCCTGGTTCCAATAGGCGTCTTTCGACGAGTCTCCCGAGCAGGCGATCTGGTAGGGGACGTTCGTGCAGCCTCGCGAACCGTTGGCGATGTCCGTGTACACGGGATTCTGATAGTTCACGAAGATCGAGGCGAAGAGATCCGACGAGAAGACGTGGGAGTCCTCGACCTTGTAGAAGTTGGTCGGGATCTCGAGCAGGGTCGCCGCCGGGGGCGTGCGTGTCGGCCCGAGGCTCGTGTTGAACTGGGTTCGGTCGCTGCGCTGGTAGTAGAGCTGCGCCGAGTTCGCGCTGGAGATCTGCCAGTTCAGCTTCGCGCTCCAGGGCTCGAGGTTGATGAGGGAGGGGGCGGCGAACGTGCCGAACGTCGTGCTGAACCCGGTCTGGTTCGTCGAAATCGTCTGGTAGGCGCCGGAGAACCACAGCCACAGCTTGTCCCTGATGATCGGGCCGCCGACGTCGGCTCCGTACTCCCGGATCATCCGGGTGTCGTTGGTCGGGATGTTCTGGTCAATCGCCTCCTGAGGCCTATTGTTCGACTGCCAGTTCTTCGCGGCGTATAAGAAACGCGCCGCGCCGTGGAGCTCGTTGGTGCCCCGCTTGGTCACGACGTTGATCGTCACGCCCGAGGTCTGCTGCTCGACGAGCGACCCGCCGGTCGCGACCTCGACGTCCTGGAAGGTCCCATAGTCGAAGAACGTGTTGGTGCCGCCGTTCTGGCGCGCGAACGGGTTGCCGTAGGTGTTGTCGGTGGTGGTCGCGCCGTCGACCTGGTAGACGACGTTGCCCGAGCCCTTCGTGATGAAGTCCGGCCCCCCCGCGATGCCGCTCTGGTTGCCCGCGACGTTCACCGTGTCGATCTGGACGCCCGGCACCTGCTGGATCAGCGACCAGACGTCGCGCGCGGTCGGAATCTCTGCGAGCTCCTCACGTGAGAAGTTCTGGCCCGTCTCCACCTTGCGAGGATCGAGCAGCGGTGTTGCGCTCGTGACCGTCACGGACTCCTGGATGCTCGAAAGCTTCAGTTGCAGATCGACCTGCGTGTTCTTGCCGACGGACACCTGCACGTTCTCGCGCGTGAGAGTCGTGAAGCCCGGCATCACGACCGTGACCGTGTACTTGCCGGGAGGCACTTTGAGGAAGCGGTAGAGTCCGTTCGTATCCACGCTCGTCGTCGATGGCTGGGACGGACCCGTGAGCGTCACCGCCCCGCCCGGAATCGCGGCTCCCTGCTCGTCGGTCACGTTTCCGTAGACGTTGCCCGTGTTGACCTGGGCCAGGGCGTGGAGTCCGAGCCCGGCGAGCGCCACGAACCAGACCAGCACTCGAGCCAAGGATGACCTCCACATGTGTGACCTCCTCAATTTTCGAGTTGGTGTTGCGTCGCCTTGGACCTCTCCTCGATTCTGCAACCACCAGTCGCAAAAAACGAACCTGGCCCCGATGAAAGTTGCGTTTATGCTACCGCGGATTCTCACGACGAGGGAACCGCAATCACGACGAGTGGAGGGCGCGTCCGATTTTCTGGAGAATGACTGGCGGTCAACGCTGGGTCCGGAGCGCCGCCGCCGCTCTCTTCCTGGCTGCGGGGTGTGCCACCGCCGGCCATCGCGCGTCCACGCCGGGAGACGCCGCTCCGCGTGGACATCTCCTGATCGTCGGCGGGGGGCCGATCCCTGGAGCGATCCTCGAGCGATTCGTGGAGCTCGCCGGAGGCCGGGGCCGCGCCCGCATCATCATCTTCCCGATGGCCTCGGAGAATGCAGACGCGGGCCTCGAGCTCGCCGAGGATTTTCGCCGGCTCGGCGCCGAGACTGAGCGCATCGTCCTGACCCGCGAGGAGGCCACGGAAACCGCCGCCCGGCGCCTCGGCGGCGTCACCGGGATCTGGTTCGGAGGGGGCGACCAAGCCCGCCTGACTGCGGTGCTGCTCCAGACGCCCGTCGAAGCCGCGATCCGGGCCCGTTAC
>JBASRI010000286.1:0-2842 GCA_049273755.1 Thermoanaerobaculia bacterium | reverse complement strand
CCGAAGCGTCGCGACGAGGGATCCCGGACTTCTAATCGGGCTTGTCAATCGAGCTCGGGATGACAGGTTCACGCGCCGGCGGGACTCGACTCGCTGGTGGCCGCCGCGTCCTCCGCGCGCCCGACGCCGCCCGGCCACCAGTTCCACCGGCCGGCGAGCCGCAAGAGCGCCGGCCCGATGACCATGCGCACGATCACGGCGTCGATCAGGACGGCGACCGAGAGCGCGAAGCCCAGCATCTTGATGGGAAGAAACGCTCCCAGCGCGAACCCCGCGAACACGACGACCATGATGGCGGCGGCGCTGGTGATGACCGTGCCCGTGCGCGCCACGCCCTCGGCGATCGCTGCCGACTCGTCGAGACCGCCGCGCCGCGCCTCCGCCACGCGCGCGACGAGGATCACCTCGTAGTCCATCGAGAGGCCGAAGACGATGCAGAACACCAAGACTGGAATGATCGGGAAGACGCTCCCGGTCGGCTCGAACAGCCCGAGCCACGACCCGAAGTGCCCGTCCTGGAACACGAGAACGAGCGCCCCGAACGAGGCTCCGACCGAGAGGAGATTCAAGACCACGGCTTTGACGGCGACCAACAGCGAACGAAATCCCACGAAAAGAGCCAGCAGCGTGCAGCTGACGACCAGGAAGATGACGCGGTGGAAGTGATTGGCGACCGTGTCCTCGTAGTCCGCCTCGAAGCCCGGGCGCCCGCCGACCCGCATGGACGCTCCCGCGAGCCCGGTCGCCTCCGAAACCTTCCAGGTCCGAAGCTCCCGCGCGAAGGTGACCTGGGCTCCCGGCGACACGCTCTCGGCGGGAACGACTTCGAACAACGTGGAGCTCCCGTCGGCGGCCGCGAGCGTCTGGCGGACCGCCGGCGGGAGCAGCGGCAGGAACCGCAGCCCGTCCGGCCGGTTGAGCATCCCCAGCCCCGGAAGGCACTGCACCCGCGTGACGCGGGGATCGGCCTTGAGCTTTTCGTACAGGCGCTTCGCGGCCTCCCAGCCTTCCGGCGTCTCGATCGTCACGCCGCTCGGGAAGTCGAGCACCACGCGCAGCGAGTGGATCAGGTTGACGCGCCCCATCGCCTCCAACCGGTGGTAGGCGCGCACGGACTCGGATCCCTTCGGCAGCCAGTCGCCGCGGGGCAGCGACGTGTCGAGCCGCAACGCCTGCGCCGCGAGCAGAACAGCGGCGCGCTCGCCAGCACCAGCGAGACCACCGGTCGCGCGATCACGCCGTGCGCCCAGCGCCTCCACGCCCCCGAGCCGACCGCTCGATATGTCCGGCGCCTGGGTCTCACGCGCAGGGAGTCGACATGCGGTCCGAGCGTGGCGAGCACGGCGGGCAGAAGCGTCACGGAGAGCAGCAGGGCGAAGACCGTCACAGTCAAGCCCGCGAAGCCCACGGACCGCAGCTCCGAGAGCGGAATCGTCAGCAGCGCGGCGAAACTGATCGAAACCGGGAAGGCCGAGAGCAGAATCGTCCAGCCCGCGTGCCGCGTCGCTTCCTCCGCGGCCGCGCGCGTGTCGCGTCCCGCCGCCAGCGCTTCGCGGAACCGGCTGACCGTCAGGAGCGCGTAGTCGATGCCGAGGCCGAGCCCGATCATCGAGGCCAGGCTCTGGATCAGGACCGACAGCGTGAAGTACTGCGCCACATACGCCGCGACCCCGAGAGACAGCGCGATCGAGAGAATCCCGACGCCGATCGGCAGGATCGCGGCCACCACGCTGCCGAAGGCCAGGAGCAGCAGCAGAAGCGTGAACGGCAGGACGCGCAGCTCGGCCGACCGCGCGTCCTGCGTCGAGGCGATCCGCAGGTCGAAGTTCAAGGGCGCCTCGCCCGTCCAGCCCAGCCACGCCTGCGGGTGCGTGCGGCGCAGCTCCCGGGTCAGCGCATCCGTCGTCGCGCGCAGAACCGGCAGCAGCGTCTCGACCGGCAAGGGACCGGCGTCGAGCCCGACGATCACCAGAAAGCCGTCCTCGCGCCCCCGGAAGAGCGGATCCTGCGTGTCGATCGACGACAGCGTTCCCGCCACGCCGTGCGTGTTGCGCAGCGCTCCGACGATCCTCTCCAGCGCCGCGCGCCCCGCGGGCACTCCCGGGTTGGGGATCCCTTCGGCGACGAGCAGGACCCGATACGTGAACGGGGAGCGAAAGCGCTGCTCGAGGTCGGCGCGAACCGCCTCCGCCTGGCCGCTGGGCATCCGCGCCGAAACCTCGAGCCGGCCCTCGAGGTTGCGCGCCATCGGGATCAGGAAGGCGGCCAGGACGACCCAGGCCGCCACGATCGCCCACCGGTAGCGCACCACCGCGGCCGGCCAGCGCTTGACCGCCGCCCGCAGGGAGCCCGTAGGACGAGGCGAGACGGACATCGTCGTTCCGATGATGCCACGGGAGACGACCCGGGGGGCTACTCCTGGCGCAGCGCGAGGACGGGGTCGATCCGCGTGGCGCGGCGGGCGGGGATCCAGCAGGCCAGAAGGCCGGTCGCCAGAAGCGACGCCGCGACGGCGGAGTACGTCGACGGATCCAGTGGGCTGACCTCGAAGAGAAGGCTCGACAGAAACCTCGTCAGGACGAGCGCGCCTCCGAGTCCCACCGCGAGGCCCGCGGCCGAGAGGGCGAGTCCCTCGAGGAGAACCATGCGCAACACGTCTCGTCCCTGCGCGCCCAGCGCGATGCGGATGCCGACCTCGCGCGTGCGCCGCCCGACGCTATACGAGATCACGCCGTAGATTCCGAGGACCGCCAGCAGCAGCGCGGCCGCTCCGAAGAGCGCGAGCAGCGTCGCGCGGAAGCGCGGCTGCGCCACGGATTCATAGACGGTCTGCGTCATGGGC
>JBASRI010000272.1:0-3431 GCA_049273755.1 Thermoanaerobaculia bacterium | reverse complement strand
AAGCGTCGCCTTCTGTCCGACTTTGACGCCCGGCACGGACGTCTCGTCCACCATCATGACGGCCTCGACCGAGGCCATGTCGGAGATCGTCAGGAGCTGCGTGCCGGCGTTGTTCATCGTGCCGATGACCGTGACTTCGCCCTCCTTGATCGGCAGAGACGTCACGATGCCTTCGAGGGGCGCGGTGACCGTCGTCTTGGACAGCGAGTCCCGGCTGGCCGCCAGGTCGGCCATCGTCGAGTTCATCCGCTCCTCGGTCGCGGCGAGGTTGGCCTGGGCAGTGTCGAGATTGGACTTGGCCTTCTGCAGGTCCGCTTCGGAGAGGATGTGGCCCTTGAAGTTCGCGTTGGCGCGGTCGTAGTCGAACTTGGCCTGCGCCGCCGTGGACTTGGCGGCATCGAGGTCGTGGCGCATCGCGGCCAGGCTCGCCTCCCGGCCCTGGGCCTGCGCCGCCAGCTGCTTGCGGTCGATCTGGAGGAGCAGCTGCCCCTTATTGACCTTGTCGCCTTCCTTGACGGCCAGGTTGACGATCTGTCCCATCACGAGGGCGGACATGTCGACCTTGCGCTGGGCCTGGATCTTGCCGTTGGCCGTGACCTTGGAGACCAGGTCGACCTTCTCGACCTTGGCGGTCGTGACCCGCGGGACGTCTTTGTCCTTGCCGCGGATGAAGGCGGCCAGGACTCCGACCACCACGATGGCGGCCACGATCCCGAGAATGATTTTGGTCTTCTTCGACATCCCCTCAAACCTCCCGCTGCGAGCGGCTTTCCAGCGTATTCCTTTCTACGGAGGGGGGGCCGGGAAAGTTCTTTGGGGAGGCCCTTTGCCATTGAAAATGAAGGGCGTTTTCGCTAGCCTTCCGCCCCCTGCGCCCATAGCTCAATTGGATAGAGCGTCTGACTACGGATCAGGAGGTTGGGGGTTCGACTCCCTCTGGGCGCACCACTTGAAACGCCGATGTTCAGCGCCGCCGACGAACAATTCATGAGGGAGGCTCTGGCCTTCGCCCGGATCGCCTACGCCGAGCAAGAAGTGCCCATCGGCGCCGTCGTCGTCCGGGGTGGCCGAATGATCGGCCGGGGGCGCAACCGCCGGGAGCGCCTGGCGGATCCCACCCACCACGCCGAGATCGAGGCCATCCGGGAGGCCGCCACGGAGGCCGGTCACTGGCGGCTGGAGGACGCCACCCTCTACGCCACCGTCGAGCCTTGTCCCATGTGCGCAGGGGCGGCCGTCAACGCCCGGATCCGCCGGATCGTCTACGGTTGCGCCGACCCCAAGGCGGGCTACTGCGGGAGTCTCGGCAACATTCCCGGCGATTCCCGGCTGAACCATCGGCCCGACGTGGAGGGCGGACTGCTCGGTGAGGAGTCGGCGGAGCTGCTCCAGCAGTTCTTCCGGGCGAAGCGGAGTGAGGGCAATGGCGGAGAGGGTGGGATTTGAACCATAGATCCGCGTGAGTTCGGGCAGAAGAAAAAGCCCCCCTCGGTCGGGGGGCTTTCGAGTTCAGGCGAGAAGGTTTTAGTTGAAGAAGAGTCCGAGAGCCTTTGCGAGGAAGACAGCCATCTGCCGCCGTGTCACGCTGCTGTCCGGGCAATAGTTCCCACCGCCGCAACCCGCGGTGATACCCGAAGCGGCGAGGGCTTCGATGTACTGAAAGCCGGGGTCACCAGTCGGCACGTCGTTGAACGTTGGGGTTGCAGGAGCGGGACTGACCTGCAGCTCATAACCCACGACGACCCCGGAGAACGTAGCCGATCCATCGAAGGCTCCAAGCAAGGTGACGACTTGCAACATGATTCGGCTCGCGTTGTTGTCTATGACGAGGTTCAAATAAGCAACGTTGGCGACGATGTTCATGCACCCAACAGGACCGACTACGGCCATTATCGGAATTGTGACATTCCCGGCGCCTGACTTGTCCTCAACAACCCTCTGAAGACCGATGCCGCCGGTCGGGTGGTTGGCGCAGAAATCAAACTCAATGGTCTTCAGGAGGGCACCGGATGGCAGATTCAGAGTTGCCCGGAGTCTTCCGTCACCTGCAGACCCGCCGCTGGTGGCATACCGCCCATCATTGACGGTGGTGCTGCTTCCATACCCGACGCTGCTTTCAAGTGGAAAGAACTCGGTGTAGCCAAGAGTCCGGTAATAGATGCCCGTCGTTCCACCAGTTGGTGCCGATGCGGGAGTCAACACGACGCCGGGACCCGGAGCCACGACGCCTGACCCTGCCAGCGATAGAGACGAAACCAAGGCGAAGCAACCAGACAGGAAAGCTGTCCGCAGGGCACGCATTTGACCTCCTTGCTTCGTTTTGACCAGCAATTATCGTACGTGGTCACGGTTGGTTCAACCTCCCGCCTAAAGTCGAGGCAAAGTGGCGAAATCCCCAGTCAAATTCCGAGCGGTCGCGATCGCGGCGGCGAGGAGGATCGCGAAGGTGCGACACCCCCCAGCAAAAATGGCGGAGAGGGTGGGATTTGAACCCACGAGACCCTTTCGGGCCTACCGGTTTTCGAGACCGGCCTGATCAACCACTCCAGCACCTCTCCGCGCCGGTGGAACCGCGCATCCTAGCGGATTTGAAGCGTCGTGTCAGTTCCGAGCGCTGACTCCGAGTTCCATGCGAGTTACCGCCAGCCTGCGGCCGGCGTTCCCTAATATTGGTGGTCTGCCTTCGGTGGCCGGGTCCGGCCTACCGGGTAAGCGCCGCGCTGCGCGCGACGCTGCCTACTGCCGGGGATCTGCCTCTGGTGGCCGGCTCGAGACCGGCCTGATCAACCACTCCAGCACCTCTCCGCGCCGGTGGAACGGGGAATCCTACCGGATTTGAAGGTTGATGTCAGCCATCGTCGCTGTCTTGCATCGCGGCGCGCGAAGTCTCCCGAGGTAATCGAGGGAGGAGGCGCGCGCCGCGGGAGCGAACGCGCGGCTCAGGACCAGGCTCGCGGTCGAGGCCCTTTGGCCGAGCCGCGAGCCGGTGCGTCAGCAGGTCCTGAGCAAGCGAGAGCGACGTCGAGACCGGCCTGATCAACCACTCCAGCACCTCTCCGCGGGGTGGAACCGCACATCCTAGCCGATTCGCGGGCTAGTGTCAGCCAGCGAAGCCAGGTACTCCACCACGTGCGCCTGCCGATTGTGCTCCGCCCAACCCAGCGGCGTGGCGCCGTAGATCGGCTCGCGCACGGTGGGATCCGCGCCGAGCTCGACGAGGAGCCTGATCATTTCCAGATCCCCCATCCAGGCGGCGTTGTGCATCGGCGTCACCGCGAGATTCATTCCCGCTCCGTCGTGGCCGGTCATGCCGCTGAGCTCGAAGCCGAGCTCGACCATGAGGCGGACGCCCTCGGGGCGGCTCGCCTCGACGGCGCGGTGCACGAGCGTGACTCGCCCAGCGGGCCCCAACCGCTCCAGCAGCTTCGGAT
>JBASRI010000267.1:0-4679 GCA_049273755.1 Thermoanaerobaculia bacterium | reverse complement strand
CCCTCGAGGCCCGCCAGCATGACGCCGTCCTGATCGACCTCAACTACGCGCGCGACACGACCTCCGGGCAGGAAGGCCTGGACCTGCTCGGACGCATCCGGGAGCTCGATGCGAACCTCCCCGTCATCGTCATGACGGCGTGGGGCACCGTGGACCTGGCGGTCGAGGCGATGCGGCGCGGCGCCCGCGACTTCGTGCAGAAGCCGTGGGACAACGCCCGGCTGCTGACGACGCTGCGCACGCAGATCGCGCTGGGCCGGGCGCTGAAACAAGGAGAGCGGCTGGAGGCCGAGAACCGGCTCCTGCGCCATGAGGTCACTCCGGCGATGATCGCCGGCTCGCCCGCGATGCGCCCGGTCCTGGACGTCATCGAGCGCGTCGGGCCCTCGGACGCCAACGTGCTGATCACAGGCGAGAACGGTACCGGGAAAGGGGTCGTGGCGCGGGCGCTCCACGCCGTGTCGCCGCGGTCGGGCAAGGCGTTCCTGACGCTGAACGCCGGAGGCATCTCGGAGGGAGTCTTCGAGAGCGAGCTCTTCGGGCATGTCAAGGGCGCCTTCACCGACGCGCGGTCCGACCGTGTCGGCCGCTTCGAGCTCGCCGACGGAGGCACGCTGTTCTTGGACGAGATCGGCAACGTTCCGGCCAGCCAGCAGGGCAAGCTCCTGCGGGTCCTCGAGACGGGAGAGTTCGAACGGCTCGGATCCTCGCGCACCCTCCGGTCCGACGTGCGCATCCTCTCGGCCACCAACGCCGACCTGACGGCCGAGGCCGCCTCCGGCCGCTTCCGTCAGGATCTGCTCTTTCGCCTGAACACGATCGAGATCCGGATCCCGCCTCTGCGGGATCGCGCGGAGGATATTCCGGTGCTCGCCCGGCAGTTCCTCTCGGCGCACGCCCAGCGCTACCGCAAGGACATCGGGGGCTTCGAGAGCGCCGCTCTGGACGCGCTGCTCGCCCACCGGTGGCCCGGAAACGTGCGCGAGCTCGACCACGCCGTCGAGAGGGCCGTGCTGATGACCTCCGGCGGGACGATCCGCTCGGGAGACCTGGCCTTGCGGCGGGGCGGCGAGGCGCCGCGGCTCGAGGATCTCTCCCTCGAAGAAGTCGAGAGTCTTCTGGTGAAGAAGGCCATGGACCGCTTCGGCGGCAACGTCAGCCAGGCCGCGCGGGCGCTCGGTCTCTCGCGCAGCGCGCTGTACCGGCGGCTCGAGAAGCACGGGTCGTAGCGCCGCCATGCGCCCTCTGGCTCACGACCGGCGCGTGGTTCTGATCGCGTTCGCCGCCGCGCTTCCGGCCCTGGCCGCGGCGCTCGTTCTCTTGTGGGCGGGAGACTATACGCCGCGCCTGCGCTGGACGTTGACGGCCGTGTCGATCGGAGCGTTTCTGGTCTTCGCGCACGCGCTCCACGAGCGCGTCGTCCGCCCGCTGCAAACCGTGTCGAACATCTTGGCCGCGATGCGCGAGGAGGATTTCTCGATCCGGGCCCGGGGCGCCCGCTCCGACGATCCGCTGGGCGAGGTGCTGCTCGAGGTCAACGCGCTGGCCGCCACGCTGCGCGAGCAGCGCCTGGGAGCTCTCGAGGCAACGGCGCTTCTGTCGAAGGTCATGGCCGAGATCGAAGTCGCCGTCTTCGCCTTCGACGAGGTCGGACAGTTGAAGCTCGTCAATCGCTTTGGCGAGCGGCTCCTGGGCCAGCCCGAGCCGCGCCTGCGGTCCCGCAGCGCCGAGGAGCTGGGGCTGGCGGCCTTCCTGGAGACCGGCGCGCCGCGCATCCTGGAAGCGCGCTTCCCCGGCGGCTCGGGCCGCTGGGAGATCCGGAGGAGCAGTTTCCGGCAGGGCGGCGAGCCGCACCGCTTGCTCGTTCTTGCCGACGTGTCGCGGCCGTTGCGCGAAGAGGAGCGGCAGGCCTGGCAGCGCCTGATCCGCGTGCTGGGACATGAGCTCAACAACTCGCTCGCGCCGATCCAATCGATCGCCGGCAGCCTGCAGGGCCTGGCCAGCCAGGACGAGCCTCCCGCCGACTGGCGCGAGGACCTGCGACACGGTCTCTCGGTCATCACATCGCGGGCCGAGGCCCTGTCGCGGTTCACGACCGCCTACGCGAAGCTGGCGCGTCTGCCGCCGCCGCGCGTCGCCCGCGTCGAAGTTGGCGCGATCCTCGCGCGCGTGGCGAGCCTGGAGACGCGGCTTCCCGTCGGAGTCCTTCCGGGCCCCGGCGTGGCCGTGGATGCCGACGCGGACCAGCTCGAGCAGCTCCTGATCAACCTGGTGCGCAACGCTACCGACGCCGCGCTCGAGACCGGCGGCGGCGTGGCCGTGGGGTGGAAGCGCGGCCGCGAGAGGCTCGAGATCTGGGTCGCCGACGACGGCCCGGGGCTGCCCGACACGGGCAACCTCTTCGTGCCCTTCTTCACGACGAAGCCGGGCGGGTCGGGAATCGGCCTGGTGCTCTCGCGGCAGATCGCCGAAGCGCACGGCGGGAGCCTGACGCTCGAGAACCGCCGCAGCCACGGGGGCTCGATCGCGCGGCTCTTTCTTCCGCTGCCGGCTGCGGCATGAACGACCGCGAGCACAGTGCACCCGGCGCTCGACGCCTTCGTGGAGTGCTTCTGGAGCGCTGAGGGGCGGGGACAGACCGACCACCAAAGGCAAGCCCACGGCCGTAGGTAACGATGGCCGAAGGCCAGCGGTAACCCCCGCCCCTACGGGTGCGGGACGCTACGCGCGCGGACCTCTTCGGAGGTCAGTCCGTAGAGGGGCGGCGTGGGAACGCCCAGGATCCCGAGGGCCATGTAGAGCTGCCCCCGGTGATGGACCTCGTGCTCGGCCATCAGGCGCAGCCATTTGCCCACGGACAGGCGCCCTCCGCCTGGCGTCTCGCACTTCTTCTCGAGGTCCGCGTCGGACAGAGAGCGGAAAATCTTCATGGCCTCCGCGTGCGCGCGCTCGAGGTAGTCGCGCACGGCCGGCAGCCCGTCGGCCAGCTCGCGCCCGTGGCCCCGGTAGCGCGACGGCCTCAGCCGCGCGTTCTCGGCGTACATGTCCCGCTCGATGCCCGCCAGGTGCCGCACGATGTCGCCGAGCGTGAACTTGCCCGGCCGCCAGGTCCATTCCAGGCGTTCCTCGGGAATGCAGTCGGCGACACGGCGCGTCCGGCCCCGCACCTTCTCCCAGTAGTCGCAGAACGCGGCGGCGCTTCGGACTTCCATGGCCTTCGCGGCTCTACTTCAGATCCTCCGGGCGGATCGGGAGCCGACGCACCCGAGCCAGGCGCGCTGACAGGGGTGGCTGCCGTCCTTGGAGAGCCCCTCGATCGTCGTCACGCGCTTGCCCGCGGCCGCGGAGACGGGAACCTGGCAGCTTTGCGCCGCCTTTCCGTCCAGATGCACGGTGCACGCGCCACAGACCCCGAGACCGCAGCCGTACTTCGTGCCCGTCAAACCCAGACGGTCCCGGAGCACCCAGAGCAGCGGCATGTCGGGGGTCGGCGACCTCGACCGCCCGGGGCTGCCCGTTGACCGTCAACGCGAGCTTCGGCATCGCCACACCCGCCTGGTTCAAACGGCTTCGCGGCGGGGAGGTTTTGCCGGGAGGACCAGCGCCGCTTCCGCAGGGACGAACTAGCTCGCCCGGGTGATCGACAGGACAACCCGCAGCGCGCCGGTCTCTCCGGATGGCTCGACGCGGGTCACCTCGATCCAGGAAGCGCCGGCGGCGTCCCGGACGCGCCAGCGACTCTCGGCGGAGGCCGACTTTCGGGCGGGGCCGGTCTCCCGAACCCAGTCCTTGCGCGAGGAGAGCGCGGCGTCGAGCTTCGCGAGGACCGCCGAGGGCGCGGCGCCGGTTTCGATCGAGAAGGTCGTCTCCCACTTCTCGCGCGAGCCGGCGTGCGAGAGAACCCTTCCCCGGTATGCGTTGAGCGCCTCGTACGCGGGGTCGAGGTGCCGGTCGGCGAGCGCGGCGCGGGCGAAGCCCGAGTCGGGCCGCCAGTCGTACTCCATGCCCACTGCCGCGACCTGCGCCGTCCCCTTGCCGTAGAGCTTCTCGATCACGTGCAGGGCGCCGTCGATGCCCGAGGTGAGGCCGGCCGCCGTCACGATCTTTCCGTTGTCGACGAAGCGCTTGTCGGTGACGACCCGCGTCTTGGGAGCCGCGACTTTGAGCTCGTCGATCAGGCCCGCGAAGGTGGTGGCCTCGAGGCCGTCGAGAAGCCCCGCCTTGGCGAGGAAGAACGCGCCGTTGCACACGGACAGGACGACCTCGGCGTTCTTCGCGCTGCTCCGGACCCAGTTCACGAGCTCGGCGTTCTCGAGCTGGGGCGAGACGTTGCCTCCAGGCACCACCAGCACGTCGGGCCGGGGCGCGTTGCCGAGCGTGAACTCGGGGTTCACGCTCATCCCCATCGAGGTCGTCAGAGCTCCCGTGGACGGGGCCACCGTATAGATGCGGAAGGCGCGCTGATCGTCCACGAACGCGTGCCCGAAGACCTCCCAGGGCCCGGTGTAGTCGATGATCTGCACGCCCGGGAAGATCAGGATCGCGAGATTTTTCGGACCGGACTCCTTCGGCCCGATCGCCTGCAGCCGCAGGGCCGCGAAGAGAGCCAGCGCGGAGACCGATGCCAGCCGTTTCATGATGCGTTCTCCTCTCAGGCGCTGCGCAGCGCTACCATGGGA
>JBASRI010000261.1:0-2872 GCA_049273755.1 Thermoanaerobaculia bacterium | reverse complement strand
CCTCGAAGGCTTAACCGCTCGTCCTTCGCCTTGTATACCTCCCGCATCCCGCCCGCGCCGAGCGGCGACAGGATCTCGTAGGGGCCGAGACGGGTGCCGGCCGCCAAGGTCACGGTTGCCCCGCCGGAACGCGGCGCTTCAGCTCTTCGGAGAAATTGAGGACCACGTTCAGACGAGTCGCGAATGATTGAACATCGCGTTGGACCATGACGAATCGGCGGTCGTCGGGCGAAACGTCGTAGGCCGCCTCGCCGCGGCGGCTCGGCACGAAGCGGCCCTCGAAGAGCACATGTGGAGTCTCCGCCGAAAAGCCCCGACCGGAGGCGACACTCACCGCCATCATCTTGTCGCCGCTGCGATAGAAGATCTCGCTTCCGGCGTGAGACCAGACCGGCTCGGTTCCCTCAGAGACCGAGATCTGCCACTTTCCTCCCGGGCCGGGGAAGGGCTGCACGTACACCTCGTCGCGTCCCGACTCGTTGGAGACGTAGGCGAGCCAGTGGCCGTCGGGCGAGAAGCGCCCCGCTCGCTCGTTGAAGGGCGTGCGCAGCCAGGGGCGCCGCTCGACCTTCTCGCCGAGGGTCAGCACCCAGATGTTGCCGGAGAAGACGGGGTCATACTCGGTGTAAACGAGCGTCCGGCCGTCGGGAGACCAGGAGCTGACGTGAGAATGCGTCTCGCTATCGAAGAGCCGCTCCTCGGTGCCGCTGCCGTCGGAGGGCTTCGAGTAGAGGGCGCGAGGGTGTCCCGCGCGGTCGGCGCTGTAGGTCACTTTTCCGCCGTCGGGAGTCCAGACCGGTGTCTCGTCTTCCCCCGGGTCGAAGGTCAGGCGCGCCGAGGTGCCTCGAGAAATGTCCAGGACCCAGATGTCTGGGTTGTCCGCCCGGATCGTGACCGCGACCCGCTTTCCGTCCGGCGAAAAGCGGGGTTCCTCGTAGCCGCGCGGCTCGAAGGGAAGCGGCTCGACCTTGCCCTGCCGGTCAACCGAAACCAGGGTTTCTCTGGGCGGAGATCCGGGACCATAGACGAGGGCCCCTCCCGCCGAGAGGCCGAAGAGGGGGCTGTTGTAAGGGGAGAGGATCATCACACCGTCCAGGACGGAGACGGCGGGCCCGGTCAGCTCCAAACGCTTGATGTCGAAGGGCGCTGCGAAGAGCGATCCCCCCCGAGCGAAGACGAGATGACCGGACGGGGAATAGCGCGCTCCCATTCCTTCGATCAGGCCGCGGCGCTTGCCCGTCTTGAGCGAGAGGACAGCGATTCGAGGCCCAACGGTGGAAGTGGTGAACAGGACCGCTTCGTTTCCCGGCAGGATCTCGGGCCAGTTGACGACGGTCTCGCCGACGCCCGGGGCTAGGAGGACTCGAGGAGTGCCGCCCGAGGCAGAGACGCGCCTCATTCCGGAGGTGCCTGTCGAAAACACGATCGTGCCATCCGAGCCCCAGCTCGCGCCGCGGACCTCTGCCGCCTCGCAAATCGGCTGCGGGATTCCTCCTTCGACAGGAACCTTCATGAGCCTGGCTCCAGCGAAGAAGCCGAGCCAATGAGAGTCCGGGGAAAAGAAGGCGCTGGTCGCGCCCTCGCTGTCCCGGACCGGCACCGCTTCGAGACGGTCAAGAGCGCGCAGATAGAGCTGTGTCGTTCCGCCGTGTTCTGCGGCGTAGGCGAGGCGAGTTCCGTCGGGAGCAAACGCGAGCGTTTGCGCTCCGTAGGAGGCAAGCGGCGCGTCGGAGGGAAGCAGCACCGAGACCCACGCCGGCTTCTGAGCCTCGCGAGGAGACTCGTGAGAGAGCCACCGCCAGACGCCCAGCCCGGACACCAAAGCCCCGAGGGCGAAGCCCGCGATCGGGCCGACCAGCCGCGCCCTCTTACTGCGGCGCGTAGCCACTGGCGCGGGAAGCCCCGCTTGCGATCCCCCTTCCGCGATCCACCGCAGCTGCAACTTCACGTCGTGCGCCGTCTGGAAGCGGTCGTCGGCCTCCTTGGCAAGACACGTCTGCACCAGGCGGTCCAGCGCTGGAGGCGTCATCGGCTCAATCGAGGAGATCGGAGGCGGCTCGTCTTTCAGGATCGAGCCAATGAGCGAGACCCGGCTCTTGCCCGTGAACGCCTTCCGACCCGTCGTCATCTCGAAGAGCACAGTTCCCAGCGCAAAGATGTCCGTCCGCGCGTCCGCCTCCGCCCCTTCGAGCTGCTCCGGAGCCATGTATTGGAACGTCCCCATCACCGTGCCCTGCTCGGTCAAGGGCTGGTTGGGAACGCCCTGCGTCGGAAGACTGGAAGCCTCCGCCGGGAGCACAGGCACGGCCACCATCTTCGCCAGCCCGAAATCGAGCAGCTTGACACCCGACTTCGTCAGCATGATGTTGCCGGGCTTCAAGTCCCGGTGGATGATCCCGGCCCGATGCGCCTTCTCCAGCGCCTCGGTGATCTCGATCCCGCATCGGATCACTTGGTCCCTCGGCAGCGTCCCTTTGCCGAGCCGATCCGCCAGCGTCGACCCCTCGAGCAGCTCCATGACGAGATACTCGACACCGTCCTGGCTCCCGACGTCGTAGAGCGTGCAGATGTGCGGGTGTGTCAGTTGCGAGATCGCTTTCGCCTCCCGCTCGAAACGCTGCTTCAGCTCCGGGTTCTCCGACAGGTGCGAAGGCAACACCTTGATCGCGACATCCCGTCCGAGCCGCGTGTCCCGCGCCTTGTACACTTCCCCCATCCCGCCCGCGCCGAGCGGCGACAGGATCTCGTAGGGACCGAGACGGGTCCTGGCGGAGAGTGTCATCTATGACCGCTGCGAGGATTCTATGCCGCGAGTCGCCAAGCCCGCCTAGCGCAGGCGGCTATGAGTTAGCTAGGTGACCCAGCGTGATGA
>JBASRI010000244.1:0-2597 GCA_049273755.1 Thermoanaerobaculia bacterium | reverse complement strand
CTGCTGAAGGCCTCCTCCGGAGGCGGCGGCACGGGGATGCGCCGCGTCGACGCGGAGTCCGACCTGGAGGCGGCGTTCGCCCGCGTCTCCTCGGAGGCGCGGTCCTTCTTCGGCGACGGCGCCGTCTACGCCGAGAAGCGGATCGAGCGGCCGCGCCACGTCGAGGTCCAGGTCGTGGGCGATACCTTCGGAACGCTCGTGGCCGTCGGCGAGCGCGAGTGCAGCATCCAGCGCCGCCACCAGAAGGTGGTGGAGGAGTGCCCGTCGCCGGCCGTCGACGACGACCTGCGCCGGCGCCTCTTCGAGGCCGCCGTCGCCGCGGCGCGGACGGTGGACTACACCTCTTGCGGCACCGTCGAGTTCTTGCTCGCGCCGGACGGATCCTTCTACTTCCTCGAGATGAACACGCGGCTCCAGGTCGAGCACCCGGTGACCGAGGCCGTCTGGGGCGTGGACCTGGTCACCGCCATGATCTCGATCGCGCTCGGAGAACCGCTGCCTTTCGATCCGTCCGCCCTCGCCGTGCGCGGCCACGCGATCGAGTGCCGGGTCTACGCCGAGGACCCGCGGCGCGGATTCGCGCCTTCGCCGGGAGTGATTCGCGCGCTGCGGCTTCCCGAGGGCCCCGGTGTGCGCAACGACGTGGGAGTCGAGACCGGATCGGTCGTGCCGATCGACTACGATCCGATGCTCGGCAAGCTCATCGTGCAGGCGCCGGACCGCGCGGCGGCCATCGCCCGCCTCTCTCGCGCGCTCTCGGAGTACGAGATTGCGGGCGTCAAGACCACGCTGCCGCTCTTCCGGGCCCTCGCGGCGGATCCGGAGTTTTCGCGCGCCGCCTTCGACGTGCAGTGGCTGGACCGGCGTCTGGCGGAAGGCCTCGTCCCGCCCGACGCTCCCGGCGCCGAAGAAGTCTGGCTGGCGGCGCTCGCGTTGTCGGAGACCGCGGCGCCCCGATCCGAGTCCGCCGTCGGCTCCCCGTGGCGCGCGGCGGCGCGACAGGAACCGCTGCGGTGAGGCGGACGAACGGGGAAGGCGCCGCGTGAGGCGCGCCACTCTGATCTTCCGCGGTGATTCTGGACCCGAGGAGCTCTCGCTCGAGCTCGCGACCCCGAGCGCCCGCATCCGCCGCGGGGGGGCCGAGGACCGCGTCGAGACGGTGCGCCTTCACGACGGGAGGTTGTCCCTGCTCTTCGAGGACGGACGCCAGATCTGCGGCCGGGTGCTGCCCGCGGCCCGGCCCGGCGAGGTCGAGCTGATCACGGGGAAGGGGAGTTGCCGCATCTCGATCGCCGAGCCTCTCCAGGACCGGCTGGCCCACGGCGTCGTCCACGGCGCGGGCGAGAGCGAAGACGAAGAAGTCCGGGCCCTGATGCCCGGGAGGATCGTCGAGGTCGCCGTCGTGGAGGGAGATCAAGTTCCCGCCGGCGCGCTGCTGCTCGTTCTCGAGGCGATGAAGATGCAAAACGAGATCCGCGCGGCGCGCGGAGGCACCGTGGCGCGGGTGGCCGTCGAGCCCGGAAAGGCCGTCGAAGGCGGGGCGCTGATGGCCGTGCTCAAATCCGTCGCAGGGTAGGTCTCGACTCGGGCAATCTTCCCGTCCCTGACTGACCGGATAGTTATCCAAAAAACCGGAGTCCGATCCAAGCAAGCTGCCTTTTTCCGCGTCCCAAGGAATGGACGGTTTGCCCTTTCCGGCGTTGCCTCAATGAGTTAGAGTCCGCGCAGTTCTTGGGAAAAGCTGGCAATGACATTGCTTTCTCATTGGCTTCTGTGAGTCACCTCACTTTTCCGAAACGAGTTTCTAAAGGAGGAAGGGAATGAAGTCTGTGTACCGATTTACCCTGGCTCTCTCGGTATGCGTTCTTCTCCTCGTTCCGGTCGCGATGTTCGCGCAGACGACCGGCACGGTGGAAGGGACCATTACCGATCAGAGCGGCGCACCCCTGCCGGGCGTGAGCGTGGAGCTCACGAGCCCGAACCTGCAGGGCACGCGCACCGCCGTCACAACGGCGGACGGCCGCTACCGGTTCCCCAGCGTTCCGCCCGGACCCTACAAGGTCACCGGGACGCTTTCGGGTTTCGGTAGGGTTCAGAAGAACGCGACGGTCTCGCTCGACTCGACCGCGCGCGTGGACCTCTCGCTGTCTCTCTCGACGACGGCCGAAGTGACCGTCACGGGCGAGGCGCCGTTGGTGGACGTGGCCTCGACGACCACGGGCACCAACTACAGCGCGAAGGTCATCGACAAGCTGCCGGTGGGACGCAACTACGCGGACATCGTGTTCACGCAGCCGGGCGTCCAGGCGGACTTCGGTGAGACGCAGGGTCGTTCGCTGGCGATCTCGGTCTACGGGGCGACCTCTTCGGAGAACCTGTTCTTGATCGACGGCGTCAACACGACCAACGTCATCAAGGGGTTCCAGGGCAAGGACATCAACAACGAGTTCATCCAGGAAGTCGAGGTGAAGACGGGCGGCTACCAGGCCGAGTACGGCCGCAACACGGGCGGCGTGGTCAACGTCATCACCAAGTCGGGCGGCAACGAGTTCCACGGCGGAATCTTCGGCTACTACAACGACACCGGCATGCGCGCC
>JBASRI010000223.1:0-4827 GCA_049273755.1 Thermoanaerobaculia bacterium | reverse complement strand
GAGCACACCTGTGTCGATCCCGATCTCCGCGGCGCGCGGCACGTACGCGCTGGCGAGGGAGACCAATGCGTCGACGCCCCACGACGCCAGCAGGAGACCCAGGGCTCCGCCCGCGAGCGCGAGGACGAGGCTCTCGGTCAAGAACTGCCGCACGATCCGGGAGCGCGGCGCGCCCAGCGCCGACCGGATGGCGACTTCGCGCTCGCGCACGCTGGCGCGCGCCAGCAGAAGGTTTGCGACGTTGGTCGCGGCGATCAGGAGGACGAGGCACACGGCCCCGAAGAGCACGAGGATCGCGGGACGCACGTCGCCGACGACGGCCTCGGAGAGCGGGACGACCAGCGCGCGGTGAAAGCCGGTGTTGCTCTCGGGGTACTTCGACGCGAGCCTCGAGAACAAAGTGTCGAGCCTCGCGCGCACAGCGGCGGCGTCCGCGCCGGGAGAGAGGCGTCCGAGAACGGAGATCCACCGGATGCCGCGCTGATGGGGAACGTCGTCGTCGGTGACCGTCGAGAGCGGCACCCAGGCCTCGACCTCGGCTGCCGGCAGAGCGAAGGGGGGCGGCATGACGCCCACGACGGTGTACGGCTTCCCGTCGAGCTGGACGGTGCGGCCGACGATGCTCCGGTCGGCCGAAAACCGGCGGTGCCAGAGCCCGTAGGAGAGAACGACTTCCTGATTGCTTCCCAGCCGATCGTCGGGCGGCTCGAGCGTTCGGCCCTCCAGAGCCGGCGCGCCGAGGAGAGAAAAGAACGACCCCGAGACCTCGGCCTCGACGATCCGATCGGGCTCCCCGGCCCCCGTCAGGTTCTTTCCCGAGAGGTTTGGGAAGTACGAGTAGGCGGCGACGCCGTCGAGCCCGGAGTGGTCCGCTTCGAGGTCCTCGAAGTCCTGAGGTGAGAAGCTGGAGCCCGGCCGTTTCGACGCCTCGCCCTGAACGTGCCCGATCCGTACGAGCCGGTCGGGATCGCGGTAGGGCAAGGGCTTCAAGAGCACCGCGTGCGCCACGCTGAAGATCGCGACGACCGCGCCGCTGGCCAGTGCGAGCGTGGCGAGCACGGTCGTCGCAAACCCCGGACTCCTCCCGAGATTTCGTAGCGCGTAGCGCAAGTCTTGACGAAGGCCTCCCATGAAGCGTCCCTCCTATTCGGCCCGGAGCGCGAGCATGGGGTCCGTCCGCGCCGCCCGGCGCGCCGGTAGCCATGACGCAAGCAGAGCGGAGCCGCCGAGCGTGAGCGCAACGGCCGCGAGTACGACGGGATCTGCGGGCTGGACGCCGATGAGGAGTCCCCGAAGGAGCCGCGTGGCCGCGACCGCTCCGGCGAGCCCGCCGGCGAGCCCGATCGCCGTCAGTCGGACGGCCTCGCTCATGACGATGCGCTGCACCTCGGAAGGGCGTGCTCCCAGAGCGACCCGAATTCCGATCTCGCGGCGCCGGCGCGCCACCGAGAACGCCATCAAGCCGTACACGCCGACCGCCGAGATCAGCAGCGCGACGCCTGCGAGCGCCCCGAGAAGGCGTGCTCCGACGGCCTGGGGAACCAATGCCGCCGAAGTCAGATCCGAAAGAAGCGCCCCCTCCGTCGCCACGCGCGCGTCGATCGAGCGCGCTTCGTCTCGAATCCGTGCGACGACGGAAGCCGACGACGCCCCGGGGGCGATGCGAGCGTGAAGCGCGGTTCCCGGAGGCAGGATCCAAAGCTGCGGCAGGTAGATGAACGGCCGCGGCGCCTCCGTCAGGCTCCGGTAGCGGGCCGTCTGCACGACGCCCACGATCTCGACGTCCTCGCCCCAGAGCCGGAACCGCGAGCCCACCGCCGGCCGCCCCTTGAGATAGCGCGACACGAACGCCTGGTTCACGATCGCGACTCCCCTCGAGTTCCGGTCGTCGTGCTCGGTGAAGTCGCGGCCGGTGATGATCGGCATCCGCATGACGGCGAAGTAGCCCGGCCAGGTCTGCGTGACGTCGATCTTCATGTTCTCGTCGGGACCGGGCGTGTAGCCGTCGACCCGGATTTCTTCCCAGTCTCCGCCCTCGACCCACAGAGGGACGTGGTTGCCGTAGCTCGCGGCGACGACTCCGGGGACGGCGGCCGTGCGTTCGAGCAGGCTCCGGTAGAAGGGAACGGAGTGCATCCGGTCGAGAGCGGCGGGGAAGTCGAATCCGACGATGACCACGTGGGTGGGGTCGAACCCTGGATCGAGACGCCGCGCATTCCAAAGGCTTTCGACGACGAGCCCCGCGCCGGCGAGGAGCATGAGCGCCAGGGCGAGCTGGGCCGTGACGAGGCCGCGGCGCAGGCGCTGTGGGGAGCGGCCGAGGCCCGAGCCCGCGCCTCCCTCCCGCAGGTCCCGGTCCACGTTGGGCCGCGACATCTGAAGAGCGGGGGCGAGACCGGAGAGCACGCCCGCCGTGAGGGCAAGGACGAAGCCGAAGGCGAACACGCGGACATCGAGAGCCGGTATCAGGTCTGCGGGAAGGGCGCCTGTCGGCAGCAGCGCGTTGAACAGAGCGTTGACGTACGGAACGACGAGGAGGCCGACCGCGGCTCCGGCAAGCGCGAGCACGACGCTCTCCGTCACGAGCTGACGCACGAGACGCCCGCGCGTGGCGCCGAGCGCCAGCCGCACCGCGAACTCGCGTCGCCGCGCGGTGGCCCGCACGAGCAGCAGGTTCGCCACATTCGAGCAGGCGATCAGGAGCACGAGTCCGACGGCGGCGAACAGCGCGGTCACGACCGGGGACAGCAGGCCGGACGCGCCGTAGCTCGCCTTGCGAACCGGCTCCGCGGTGAACGAGAGGCTGCGGTTGGAGTCGGGGTACGCCTTCGCGAGTCTCGCAGCGACCGTCTCGAGCTCCGCTCGCGCGGAGGCTGTATCGGCGCCCGGCGCGAGCCGGCCCATCACGTCGAGCCAACGGTTGGTGCGGTTTCCCGCCAAGCGGGCCCGATCGTCTCCCACTTCGCCTCCCAAGAGCGGGTTGGCGGCGAGGGGAATGTAGATCTCGAAGTTCAGGCCGTTGATCGTGCCCTTGAACTCCGGAGGCGCGACTCCAACGATGGTCAGCTCACGGTCGTTCACCCGCACCGCCTTGCCAACCACGTGCGGATCGAAGCCGAAATGACGGGCCCAAAAGCCGAAGCCGATCACCGCCACTGGGAGGCCGCCCGGGATGCGGACCTCGTCCGGACGGAAGGTGCGCCCGAGCGCGGCCCGCACGCCGAGCACGTCGAAATAGTTCCCTGAGACGAAGAGCGGATAGATCCGTCGGGCGCCGTCGCTCGCCGACAGCGTGGCGTGCCGCTCCTGAAACGCGATCAGGCCGGAAAAGGCCCGGCTCTGGACCGCCAAATCCGCGTAGTCGGCGAAGGATGAGTCGATGCGCGTGCGGGCCGGCGTCAGCGTTTCGACGGCGAGGATCCGGTCCGACCGCTCGACACCCGGCAGAGGCTCCAACACCAGCGATCGGACCCAGCCGAAGATCGCGGTGTTGGCGCCGAGACCGAGGCCGAGGATCGTTACGGCGACGGCAGAGAATCCCGGGCTCCTGCCCAGGTTGCGCAGCGCGTAGCGCAGGTCCTGGATGAGCGCGGCCATCCCTATTCCTGCCGCAGGGCCGTCGTAGGATCGATGCGCGTCGCCCGCCGCGCAGGGACGTAAGCCGCGAGGACCGCCACGCCGACGAGGAGGGCCGCCACGGCGCCGAAGGTCGCCGGGTCGGTGGGTCGCACCCCGTAGAGGAGCGATTCGAGGGACCGCGAGACCAGGAACGCGCCCGCCAGTCCCGCGGCGACCGCGAGGCCGGTCAGACGGAGCACCTGCCGGAACACGAGCCGGAGCACGTCGCCCCGCGCCGCGCCCAGCGCCATCCGGATGCCGATCTCCTGGGTGCGCTGCGCGACGGAGTACGCCATGACGCCGTAGATGCCGACCGAGGCCAGCGCCATCGCGACGAACCCGAAGAGCGCCAGCAGGAACGTGCGAAAGCGCGGCTGTCCGAGGGAGTCGGCGACGACCGCGTCCATCGGACGCAGCGAGTGGACCGGCTGTTCGGCGTCCAGTGCCGAGACGGCGGCGCGGATCTCGGTCGCCAGGGCGCGCGCATCGCGCCGGGAACGCACCAGGCCCGAGATCCCGGTGATGGGGTGCTGCGCGAACGGCATGTAAAACTGGGGAACGGGAGCGCGGTCGGGGCTCGTGTCTCGCGTTCCGGCGGCGATTCCCACGATCGTCGCCCAGTCTTCGGGCTTCGGGTCTCCGGAGAGGGAGATCCGCTTTCCGATCGGCTCCTCGCCCGGGAAGTAGGTCGTGGCCATCGACGCGCTGATCACCACGACCCGTGTCGCGCTCGCCGCGTCGGCGTTGGTGAAACCGCGCCCCTTCACGATCGGGACCCGCAGCAACGAGAAGAAGTCGGGGCTGACGGAGTTGTAGCGCGCCGACAGGACCTTGCCAGGCTCAGTCGGGCGGCCCTCCACCTGGAATGCGAGGTTCATGGTCCGGTCGGCCGTCAGGGGAAGGCCCGTGATGGTGGCCACGCCGCTGACTCCCGGAAGCCCGCGCAGCTTCTCCAGGAGCCGGTCGTGGAACGCGATCGTCGCGGGGTCTTTCCCGTAACGCGCCTCCGGAAGGTCGAGCTGAAACGTGAAGATGTCCCGCGTGTCGAAGCCCAGGCGCTCGTGCTTCAAGCGCGTGAAGCTCTGGATGAGGAGGGCGGCGCCCACGACGAGGACCAGGGACAGCGCAAGCTCGCCGCCGACGAGCACGCTGCGCACGCGGCCGCCGCGGCGCAGGGCCGACGAGGAGCGCTCGCGCAGCATCTCGGAG
>JBASRI010000222.1:0-1548 GCA_049273755.1 Thermoanaerobaculia bacterium | reverse complement strand
AAGGAATAGAGGTCGCTTCGGCCGTCTATCGTCTGCCCTTCAGGAAGCGCCCCGGCCTGTTCGGGGGAGCCGTATTTCAGCTTTCCCAGAAACATTCCGGTACCCGTCATCTGCAAGGATTCGGAGGTCACGCGCTTGGCGATGCCGAGATCGATAATTTTCGCGTGGAGGCGCCTGCCGGGGAGTTCGCGAAGCATGATGTTGTCGGGTGAGATGTCGCGGTGGACGATGCCCTGATTGTGGATCTCTCGGAGTCCCGCCAAAACTTGCTGTGCGACGTCGAGCGTTTGCGGAAGCGATAGGGTGCCACGCCGGCCCAACCACTGTTGCAAGGTGACGCCGTCGATGAATTCCCAGGCCATGTAGTACGACCCATCCGGCTGTTGCGAGAAATCGTAGAGGGCAGCGACGTTCGGATGCCGAACGAGAGTCGCCATCCGCGCCTCCTCTTGGAACCGTCTCGCATCGAGACTCGCCCCAGGCGCGTCGGGTTTCGTGACCTTGATGACCCGGATGTCGTTGAGGTGGATGTGTCGCGCGCGGTAGACTTCACCCATCCCACCTTCACCGAGTTTCTCCAGAATCTCGTACCTGCCGTCGAGAATCTGGCCAGTAGAAAGGCGCGTAACGGCCAAACCGCACACTCCGCAGAAGCGGGAAGCCTCCGCGACGCTTCCGCCGCACCTTGGGCACTTTCGGCCGGCTGAGGCCATCACCCCATTCTAGAGGTCCGCTCGGAATTCTCCTCGTCGGACGGGTCCGAGGTGCGCGACCCCCCTGGCCCGCGCGCGAAACGATGCACCTCCCTTCCGCGGTGTTAGGATCCGGACACTCGCCGGAGGCGTCTTCCATCCTCGGGCCTCGGCAGAAAAGGACTCCCTCGCGACGATGTGGACGTCGGCTGAAGAGGACTTCGCGGGGACCGAGCGCTTCCTGATCCGGCGCCGGCTGGGAGCGGGAGCCTACGGGGTCGTGTACGAGGCCTTCGACCGAGAGCACGGCAACACCGTCGCGCTCAAGACGCTGCGCCACGGAAACGTCGATGCGCTCTACAGGTTGAAGCGGGAATTCCGGGCGCTGGCGGACATCGCGCATCCGAACCTGGCGACGCTGTACGAGATGCTCACGGACCACGAGCGGTGGTTCTTCACGATGGAACTGGTCGATGGAGCGAACTTTCTGCGCGCCGTCCGCAGAGACCCGTCGCCGCAGAAGGTCCGCGCCTTGGGCTCGACCGCGTCCGAGACGCCTTCCGAGGAGACCAGGACAGCGGCACCGAACACGGTTCCGCTGACATCCGCTCCTTTCGACGCCGACCGGCTGCGCAGCGCTCTCGCGCAGGCCGTGTCGGGCATCTCGGCGCTGCACGCGGCGGGCAAGCTCCACCGGGACATCAAGCCTTCGAACGTGCTCGTAACGCGTGAGGGAAGGCTCGTCCTGCTCGACTTCGGACTCGTGGCGGATCAGGGGCCCCCGGGTCTCGATCGCAGCCTCTCCTTCGCGGGCACTCCCGCGTACATGTCGCCCGAGCAAGGCACGCGGGCCTCC
>JBASRI010000215.1:0-3423 GCA_049273755.1 Thermoanaerobaculia bacterium | reverse complement strand
TGGCGGCGCGCGGCGATCCCGTCAAAACGAGCCGAATGCGTGTGACCGCCGGCCCGAGCGCCGCGGCCATCGCCTCCACGTCCTTGTCGGCCATCGCGCCGAAGACGAGGTCGGGCGCGATCCCGGTTTGCGTGAGGAAGCGTCGGAGGGCCTCCGCGCCATCGGCGTTGTGGCAGCCGTCCAGGAGCACCGTCGTGCCGCGAACGCGGAAGCGCTCGAGGCGGCCGGGCCAGCGCACCGACGCCACGCCCCGCGCGATCGCGCCGGCGGAGAGCTCCGGCCGCAGCAGCTCCGCGGCCCGCACGGCGGTCGCCGCGTTGGAAGCCTGGTGGGCCCCCAGAAGCGGCGTCTCGAGCGCGTAGTCCCGGACCGGAGTCGTCAGCCGGAACCGCGTGCAGGACGGCGTCGCTTCCGGAGGGGCGAGCCGCGTCTCTTCCGCCATCTCGTGCAGGAGCGCCCCGACGCTCTTCGCGGCGGCCCGGAAGGCCACCCGCGCCACGTCGAGCGGGCTCTCCACGAGTGCCGGCCGCCCGGCGCGGAAGATGCCCGCCTTCTCGCCCGCGATCGCCGCGACCGTGCCTCCGAGCTCCTCGACGTGGTCGAGCGAGATCGAGGTCACGATCGAGACGGCCGCCGGCGCGACGTTGGTCGCGTCGAACCGGCCTCCAAGACCGACCTCGAGCACGGCCAGGTCCAGACTGCGGCGCGCGAAAACGGCGAAGGCCGCCGCCGTCATCGCCTCGAAGTACGTCACGGGAACCTCGGGCGCCCGGTCAGCGGCCGCAAAGACCTCGCCGAGCACGCCGTCGAGCTCCTCCGGTGCGATGTCGTCCGGGCCGATGCGAATCCGCTCCGTCACGTCGATCAGGTGGGGCGACGTGTAGAGACCGGTGGCGAGGCCGGCTTGCCCCGCGATCGAAGCCAGCGTCGCGGCCGTCGACCCCTTGCCGTTCGTTCCGGCGACGAGGACGCACTCGACCTTCCGCTCGGGCCGCCCCAGCCGCTCGCAGACGGCGTCGATCGACGCCAGCCCGAGCTTCATGCCCCGCACGCCGAGCGCGTCGAGGCGCGCGAGATGGGGAAGGCGTGTTACCACGGCGCGCGAGGCCACCCTGCCGGTACAAGCGCTATGAGTACAGGAGCCGCAGGCACCGCCCGAGTGTCGCCTTCATCTCCGAGCGCTCGACGATGAGGTCGAGCATGCCGTGCTCGAGGAGAAACTCCGAACGCTGAAAGCCTTCCGGCAGCGTCTGCCGGATGGTCTGCTCGATGACGCGGGGACCGGCGAAGCCGATCAGGGCATTGGGCTCGGCGATGTTCAGGTCGCCCAGCATCGCGTAGGAGGCGGTCACGCCGCCGGTCGTGGGATCCGTCATGACCGAGATGTACGGGATGCTCCCTTCCGCGAGCCGGCCGAGCGCCGCCGAGATCTTGGCCATCTGCATCAGCGAGAGGATGCCTTCCTGCATGCGGGCGCCGCCCGACGTCGAGACCAGGATGAGTGGCCGGCGGTCGGCGAGCGCCCGCTCGGCGGCCCGGGCGATCTTCTCGCCCACGACCGACCCCATGGACCCCGCCATGAAGAAGAACTCCATGGCGCCGATCAGGACCGGGATCCCTTCGAGCGAGCCAGAGGCGATCACGATCGCATCCGAAGGGCCGACGTTCGCCTCGGCGTCCCGAAGGCGGTCGCGGTACTTCTTGCTGTCGCGGAACTTCAGAGGGTCCGCAGAGCGGAGACCCGTTTCAAGCTCGACGTACTTTTCGTCGTCGAAGAGCATCCGGAGCCGTTCGGGCGCCGAGAGACGAAAGTGGAAGCCGCACTTGGGACAGATCTTGAAGTTTCGGGCGAGCTCCTTGTTGTAGAGGATCTGCCGGCAGTTGTCGCACTTGACCCAGAGTCCTTCGGGGACCTTGCTGGTCCGTCCCTCGCGGACTTCCTTGGGGGTCCGGTCTTTCTTGAACCACATGGGGTGAAGGACGGGATCCTAGCAGGAACCCGCTGGCGGCTCCGTCGGAGGAGTCAAAGTGCTCATCCGAGGGACGTTAGGCGCCGCCCGAGGGACCCGGAAGGACCTTGCTGACGACTTCGAAGCGGCCTCCTCGCGCGGCGAAGGGCGCGCCGAACGCGCGGCTCAGGTTCTCCGCGGTCAGGACCTCCCTTCGGCTCCCCTGAGCGATTGCGCGCCCTTCCTTCAGCAGCAGCACGCGGGACGCCAGATCCGAGGCGAGGAGGATCTCGTGCGTCACCAGCAGCACGGTCGTCCGCCTCTCGCGGTGGACGCGCCAGAGCGTCTCGAGGAACTCCAGCCTGTGGCGGGGGTCCAGGTCTCCCGTCGGCTCGTCGAGCAGCCAGACCTCGGCCTCCTGGGCCAGAGCCCGCGCGAGGAATACGCGGCGCCGCTCGCCTCCCGAGAGGGCCGAGGCGTCGCGGTCGGCGAGCGCCTCGACGTCGCAGGCCCTCATCGCCCCGCGCGCGCTCTCCAGATCGCCCGGTGTCTCCGCGACGAATCCCCGGCCGTACGGCGCCCGGCCCTGGAGCACGAGGTCCAGGCACCGGATCGGAAAAACGAGATCGACGCTCTGCGGCACGTACGCGATGCGCTGTGCGGTTTCGCGCCGCGGCAGCGACGAGAGAGGGCGGCCGCCGAAGGTCAGCTCGCCGCCCGAGGGAGGAAGCACGCGCGCCAGCACCTTCAGGAAGCTCGACTTGCCCGACCCGTTCTCCCCGAGCACCGCTACGATCTCGCCGGCCTCGATCGAGGCGTCGAGTCCCGAGAGGGCGCGGTTGGACCCGTAGTGCGCGGTCAGCCCGCGGGCTTCGATCAGAGAAGCGGCCGTCACGGCGTCCTCAGAAGCAGCCAGGCGAAGAGCGGCGCGCCGAGGCCCGCCGTGATGGCCCCGATCGGCAGCTCCGCCGGCGAAAGCGCCGCTCTCGAGACCGCGTCCGCCGCTACGAGGAGCGCGGCGCCCGCCAGGGCCGACAGGGGAAGCAGGGCCCGCTGATCGTTGCCCGCGACGCTGCGCACGGCGTGCGGCACCAGAAGGCCCACGAATCCTATGACTCCGGCGAAAGCGACCGCCGCTCCGGTCAGCAGTGAAGCGGCCAGGAACACGACGCCCTTGGTCCGCTCCACGTCCACGCCGAGGGCGGCGGCATTCTCCTCGCCGACCGCGAAGAGGTTCAGCCGCGCGGCCATCGCGACGAGCACCGCCCCGCCGGCGAGCGCATACGGCAGCAGGGTCGCAACCTTGCCCGGCGTCGCGTTGGCGAGGCTGCCCATCATCCAGAAGAGCATCGTGCGGGCGGCCTCGCCCGAGGCGATCGAGAAAGCCGCCAAGAGCAGCGCCGAGAAGAACGCGTTGGCAATCAGTCCGGCCAGAAGCAATCGCTGCAGGTCCAGGCGCCCGCCGCGGCGCGCC
>JBASRI010000202.1:0-1642 GCA_049273755.1 Thermoanaerobaculia bacterium | reverse complement strand
AGGGCGATGTGACCGCCGCCGCGGTCGCGCCGGTCGCCTCTTCCGGAGAGGTCGTCTGACCCGCGCCGGCTCCGTCCGGCGCGTCCCGATCGCCCCGGGCTACGCCGCCGGAGGCGGCGAGCCTCCCATTTTCTTCGCGGGCCCCTGCGTCATCGAGTCGCGGGAACATTCGCTGGCGATGGCCCGGCGACTGAAGGCGATCGGCGAGGAGACGGGCGCGCGCATCGTCTTCAAGTCCTCCTATGACAAGGCCAACCGCTCCTCGGGCGACTCCTTCCGGGGACCGGGGCTCGAAGAGGGCCTCGACATCCTGGCCGCGGTCAAGGCCACGACGGGTCTCCCGGTCGTCTCCGACGTCCACGAGGCCTCGCAGGCGGCCCCCGCGGCACAGGTCCTGGACGTCCTTCAGATCCCGGCGTTTCTCGCCCGGCAGACCGACCTGATCACGGCCGTCGCGTCCACGGGAAAGCCCGTGCACGTCAAGAAGGGGCAGTTCATGGCGCCCGAGGACATGGGCCACGTCGTCGAGAAGTGCCGCGCCGCGGGCAACGAGAACATCCTGCTGTGCGAGCGTGGGAGCTCGTTCGGCTACCACAACCTGGTCGTGGACATGCGGTCCTTCCCGATCATGCGCGCCTTCGGCTACCCCGTCATCTACGACGTCACACACTCCTTGCAGCTTCCCGGAGGCGGCAAGGAGACCGGAGGACTCAAGCAGTACGCTCCGGTCCTGGCGCGCGCGGCCGCGGCGACAGGCTCGGTGGACGGCTTCTTCCTCGAGGTCCACGACGATCCGGACCGGGCGCTCTCCGACCGCTCGACCCAGCTCGACATCGCCATCGTCACCGATCTGATCCAAAGCCTTCTCACCTTCTCCGCCGCCTCCCGCAAATAGCCCGACCGTTCACGCGGGGTTCATGCACGTTCCCAGACGATCGGGCCTGAGGAGGGCACTATGAGGAACTCACGTCGAGGTCTCTGGGCGATTCTGGTCCTGGTCTTCGGAGCGGTGGCGTTGGCGGCCCCGGCCGCGGCAGCGTCCAAGAAAGTCAACATCAACACGGCCAGCCAGGCGGAGCTGGAGGCGCTTCCGGGAGTGGGGGCGGCGACGGCCTCCAAGATCATCGCGGGCCGCCCCTATTCGTCGGTCGACGATCTCGCCCGGGCGGGAGTGCCGGCCTCGACGATCGACAAGCTCAAGCCGGTCGCGACCGCCGGCCGCTCGCACGGCGGTTCCGAGGCGAAGGCCGAGACGCCGAAAACGAAACCCGGTGCGAAGGAGACGAAGGCCGCAAGCAAGGAGGCCCCGAAATCCTCGCGGGCCGAATCGGCGCCGTCTTCCTCGAAGAAGGAGGCCTCCGCCAAGAAAGAGTCCCCGGCCGCGTCGGCAAAGACCGTCGCGAAATCGGGAGGCCGGGCGGACCTCAACGGGGCCTCGCAAGGGGAGCTCGAAGCGCTGCCCGGCGTGGGCCCGGCAACCGCCAAGAAGATCATCGCAGGGCGCCCGTACGCTTCGGTCGACGACCTCGCCCGCGCGGGCGTCTCAAAGAGCACGATCGAGAAGATCAGCCCCCTCGTGATGGTTCGGGGAGGAGGGTCTGCCGACACGTCCAAGGCCCCCGCGCAGAAGGCCGCCTCGGAA
>JBASRI010000199.1:0-4786 GCA_049273755.1 Thermoanaerobaculia bacterium | reverse complement strand
GCTCGACGCCCTCCGGCTGGAGGAGGAGGCGCGCCGGCAGCTCGAGGCGGCCGGTCTCTCCGCCGACTACGTCCAGGCGGTCGACGCCGACACCGTGGCGCGCGTCGAGACGGTCCGGCCCGGCACGGCGCTCTCGGCGGCGGTGCGGCTCGGGAAGACACGCCTGATCGACAACGTTTTCCTGCTTGACCCGGAAAAACCCCGGGGATAAGGATCGTCCCATGGCCACCACTCCGACCCTCGACACGCCTCAAACCGCGGCGCCGGGCCCGGCCGCCGATCCCTTCGTTTTCGGGGGACGCACGTTCACCTCGCGCCTGATCGTCGGCACCGGCAAGTACGCGACCTTTCCGTTGATGAAAGAGGCGCTCGAAGCCTCCGGCTCCGAGATCGTCACCGTCGCGGTGCGGCGCGTGAATCTGACCGACCGCAGCAAGGAATCGCTCCTCGACTACGTGCCCAGGGGAATGACGCTTCTTCCGAACACCGCCGGGTGCTACACCGCCGAGGACGCCGTGCGCGCGGCGAGGCTGGGGCGCGAGGTCGGTCTGTCCAACTGGGTCAAGCTCGAAGTCCTCGGCGACGAGCAGACACTCTGGCCGGACAACGAGGCGCTGCTTTCGGCGACGAAGACGCTCGTCGCGGAAGGCTTCGTGGTCTTCCCCTACACGTCCGACGATCCGATCATCTGCCGCAAGCTCGAGGACGCCGGCGCGGCCGCGGTAATGCCGCTCGGCGCGCCGATCGGCTCGGGACTCGGGATCCAGAACCCCAACAACATCGCGATCATCCTGGAGCGCGCGAAGCTGCCGGTCATCGTGGACGCGGGCGTGGGCACCGCTTCGGACGCCTGCGTCGCGATGGAGCTGGGCGCCGCGGGAGTCTTGATGAACACCGGAATCGCCGGCGCGCGGGATCCCGTCCGGATGGCCCGAGCGATGCGCGGCGCCGTTCGGGCCGGGCGGGATGCCTTCCTGGCCGGCCGGATCCCGAAGAAGCGGTACGCGACCGCATCCTCGCCCGTTCAGGGCGTCATCGGCTCGTAAGCCCGCTCTCCGCTGATAGATACGCGGGCGCCCGGAAAATTGGATTCCAATTCGACCGGGCGGCGGGCGACGTCGGGACAGCCACCCTGTCCGACTGGCCAGATTCTGCTTGCAACGCTGTAAATTCCCATGCTACGTTCCGCCAGCTTTTACGAAGACCCCGCAGATCCCAGCAGCCACTTTTATGCTTTCCATCCCCCATCCGTACGCCCCTCGCGGGGAGGCGTTCGTGCAACCGAAAGGGGGGCGGTCCTAGAGAGAGCTTGCGGCCGGCGCCGGGCGCCGGTTCGTTTTCGAGTGTTTTCGTTTCGCCATTTTTTTCGCCGGAGCGGACAACCGCCCGGCCCAGGGGATAAAACCCAGGAGATCTGTAACTTTCATGATGCAGCAATACACGGACAAGAACCTCACTTGCGTCGACTGTGGGGGGACCTTCCTTTTTTCGGCCGATGATCAGGAGTTCTACGCGCGCAAGGGTTTCACCAACGAGCCCAAGCGCTGCAAGCAGTGCCGCGACAAGCGAAAGGCGTCGTCGGGCGAGGGGCGCGAGCGCACCTTCTACGACGTGACATGCGACGGCTGCGGCAAGCAGACCCAGGTTCCTTTCAATCCGACCAACGGCAAGCCGGTCTACTGCCGCGAGTGCTACTCGGCGCGGCGGTCGCAGCAGGCTTACTGAGTCGCGTCCCAGACCGACGGAAGCCCCGGCATAGCCGGGGCTTTTTTTTGTTATCGTCGTCGAGGAATTCGATCGCGTGGCGTTGAAGCTCTCTCCCGAAACACCCACCCGGCCCGCGGGAACCGTGCCCTCCTCCATCGGCGCCACGCCGCTCGTCGAGCTGCCGCGCTTTGCGCGGGGCGCCGCGCGCCTCCTCGCCAAGCTCGAGTGGTTCAATCCCGGCGGCAGCGTCAAGGACCGCATCGCCAGAGCCATGGTGGACGACGCCGAGGCGCGGGGACTTCTTGGCCCGGGCGGCACGATCGTGGAGGCGACGTCGGGCAACACCGGCGTGGCGCTCGCGATGATCGCGGCCGCGCGGGGATACCGCTGCATCGTCGTGATGCCCGAAGGATACGGCGCGGTCAAGGCGAAGTTGATGGCGGCCGCAGGAGCGGAGGTCGTGCGGACCTCCGCCGACGGCATGATGACCGACGCGATCGCTCGCGCCGACGAGATCGTCCGCTCCACCCCGGGCGCCTACCAACTCAGCCAGTTCCACAATCCCGCCAATCCCAGAGCCCACTACGAGACCACCGGTCCCGAGATCGCCGAGCAGGCCGGCGGACGGATCGATGCGTGGGTCGCGGGCGTGGGCACGACCGGCACGTTCACCGGCGTGGCCCGATACCTCACCGAGCACCATCCCGGAATCCTCCGCGTCGCCGTCGAGCCCCAGGGCTCGATCCTGGGCGGCGGCCCGCGCGGCCATCACGACGTCGAAGGGATCGGGCTCTCCGAGATCTGGCCGATCCTGGATCGCTCCCTCGTCGACGAGGTGATCATGATCGACGACGCGGAATCCTTCGCGACCTGCCGCGGCCTCTGCCGCGATGAGGGCCTCTTCGCCGGCGGCTCCTCGGGCGCCGCGGCGGCAGCGGCCCTCCGGATCGCGCGCCGCCTCGGACCGGGCAAGACGGTCGTGACGCTGTTCCCCGACGGCGCGGAACGGTATCCACAACAGGGGATCTTCGAAAGTTCGTCCCAGGTTCCAAGTCCCAAGTCCCAGGTCTAATGCTCTGGCTTGGGACCTGAGACCTGGGACCTGAGACGTCGGAAGGGGTTGCGATGGGCTTTTCTACCGACTGTATCCACGCCGGCAACCAGCCGGACCCGGCGACGGGCTCGGTTTCGTTTCCGATCTACCAGACCTCGACCTACGTCCAGGAGGCCATCGGGAAGAACAAGGGCTGGGAGTACGCGCGCACGCAGAACCCGACGCGCGCGAGGCTCGAGGAGAACCTGACGGTCCTCGAGGGAGGCGCCGGCGCGAAGGCGTTCGCCTCGGGCATGGCGGCGATCACGGCGATCTCGACCCTCGTCAAACAGGGCGACCACGTCGTCTGCTCGAACATGACGTACGGCGGGACCTACCGCTACTACACGAAGATCCTGGCCCGCTACGGCGTGACGTTCGACTTCGTCGACACCTCCAACCCGGCGGCCGTCGAGAAGGCGATCCGGCCCGAGACCCGGATGCTCCACCTGGAGTCGCCGACGAACCCGACGATGCAGCTCGCCGACATCCCGGCGCTCTCGGAGCTCGGCCACCGCGTGGGCGCCGTCGTGGTCGTGGACAACACGTTCTGCTCGCCCTACCTCCAAAAGCCGCTCGCGCTGGGCGCCGACATCGTCATGCACTCGACCACGAAGTTCCTGGGCGGCCACTCGGACACCGTCGGGGGTGTCGCGGTCGCGAAGTCGAAGGAGCACGTCGAGTGGCTGGGCTTCGTCCAGAACAGCTCCGGGGCGATCCTCTCGCCCATGGATTCGTGGCTCGTGCTGCGCGGCATCAAGACGCTCGTCGTCCGCATGGAGCGCCACGAGGAGAACGGGCGCAAGGTCGCCGCGCACCTGGCGAAGCACCCGAAGGTCAGGAAGGTCCACTACCCGGGCCTGCCCGATCACCCGCAGCACGCCCTGGCGAAGCGGCAGATGAAGGGGTTCGGGGCGATGATCTCGTTCGACCTCGGCTCCTTCGAGAAGGCGAACGCGTTTCTCTCGAAGGTCCGGCTCTGCTCGCTCGGCGAGAGCCTCGGCGGTGTCGAGACGCTGATCTCGCACCCCGCGACGATGACTCACGCCTCGATTCCGGAAGAGGAGCGCAACCGCCTGGGCGTCACGCCCGGCCTCGTCCGCATCTCCGTCGGCATCGAGGATGCGGACGACATCCTCGCCGACCTGGATCAGGCGCTGGGGTGACTCTGGGCGCGAAGCGCCCTGTCATCCCGAGGAGCGCAGCGACGAGGGATCCCTTTTAGCCGCTGCTCGACTCGAAAGGGATCCCTCGCTCCGCTCGGGATGACAAGGGGTCATCTGGAACGCGCCCACCCGACGCTCGTACGCGCCTCCTCAGGCGCGGGCGCGCACCCGCACGCGGGGCTTGGCCGCGACCCGCCTGGCCGCCGACTTCGACTTGCTCGCGACGCGCCGGCGCCGCGGGGAGACCGTCATCTTCTCGATCCACGAGGCGAACCCCGGGGAGGCCCAGTCCACGCGATAGGCCAGCACTTCCGGCAGCTCATAGGTGTTGACCCGGTGAATCGTCTCGCGCACGGCCTCGAAATTGGAGGCGCGCGTCTTGACGATCAGAAGCATCTCCCCGTCGTCACAGACCCGGCCCTTCCAGCGGTAGACCGAGTGCACGTTGGGGATGATGTTCACGCAGGCCGCCCGCCGGGCCCGGACGAGGGCGTGCGCCACGTCGAGGGCCTGCTCCTCGGTCCCCACCGACGTGACGACGACCATGAGGTCCTTGCCGTTTGCCTTTGCCGCCACCGCGAGGCATTCCATCCCGCAGCGCCGGCAGAGTCAAGCCGCGGCAGGAAGATCGGCGCGCCTCCGGGTGTTAGAATCCCGATCCGATCTTTGAGCCTCTCATCGCGAGAGCTCCGGGGGGGCGAAACGGCTTCGACGGGGACGATTACGCGAAAGGTTGCATGCCGAGGATCTCATCCTGCCTCGTAAATCCGGGTGGGAAACAGTAGCTGCGAACAACAGCAACTTCGCTCTGGCTGCTTAA
>JBASRI010000197.1:0-9406 GCA_049273755.1 Thermoanaerobaculia bacterium | reverse complement strand
TGGTCGTCGCGGCCTGGCCGCGGCGCCGCGTCCAGATCGGGATGGGATTGGCGCTGCTGGCAGCAGCCTCGTTCTTCGCGATGACGAACCTCGGCCTCTTCCCTTCCGGGGGCGAGACGCTGGGGCTTGCGCCACCGCTCCTCTGGGCGGGGCTCGCCGGCAACTTCGTGCTCGGCGCGCTCATGACCCTCGGAATCGGACTCTACGCCCCGTGCATGATCTTGATCGCGCTGCTGGGCATGAACCCGAAGGCCGCGTTCCCCATCATGATGGGCTCGTGCGCGTTCCTGATGCCAATCGGGAGCCTGCGGTTTCTGGCGCGAGGAAGCTACAGCCTCCGCGCGGCCCTCGGCCTCACACTCGGCGGAATCCCGGCTGTGTTCCTGGCTGCCTTCATCGTCAAGTCGTTGCCACTGACGGCCCTGCGCTGGCTTATCTTCGCGGTCGTCATTTACACCGCCCTGGCGATGCTGCGCTCGGCGCGCAGCGGGGCGGGGTCGACCCGACCACCGGAGGCGGACCCCCGGCATTAGGGAACGCCGTCCGAAGGACGGCGGTAACCCGCCCCTACGGTCGATCTACCACCGACGTCGTAGGGGCGGCCCTTGTGGCCGCCCGCGTCACGTCTCGTCGTATTGCCGCTGAAGATACGAACGCCGGGGCCGAGTTTCGCCACGTCATATCCTTGGACCGATAAGGAGAACCATGAAACGTCGTCTCGCCTCCATCGCCCCGGCCTTTCTCGCCCTGGCTCTCGCTTTCAGCGCCGGGGCCCAGACGCCTGCATCCCCGCCGAAGCCCGCACCCGTCCCCAAAGCCTCCCCGACCGCGGCCGCTCTCTCGCCCGCGCAGACGGCGGCCGTCAAGGACCTCTTCGGCGCCCTGAAACTCAAGGAAGAGGTGCAGGCGATGCCGGACGCGATGATCAACAGCGAGATCGCCCGCAACCCCGGCCTCGCCCCTTTTCGCGACCTGATGGTGAACTGGCTCAAGAAGTACATGACCTGGCAGGCCATGGAGCCGGAGCTGACGAAGCTCTACGGCGCGAGCTTCACCGAGGCTGAGCTGAAAAGCATGTCGGCGTTCTACCGCACCCCCGCCGGACAGAAGGCCCTCGAGAAGCTGCCGGAGATGATGCAGCGCACCGCGATGATCGGCGCACAGGTTTCCCAACCGCACTCCGAGGAGCTCAAGAAGCAGATGACCGCGCGCGGCGAGGAGCTCCAGAAGAAACAGCAGGCCGAAGCGAAGAAGGAGGCCGGGGCGGCTGCGGGAACCCCCGCGCCGGGCGGGAAGACGCGTCCACCGACCCGACCACCGACCTGACCACCAGAGGCAGACCCACGACAGTAAGGAACGCCGCCCGAAGGTCGGCGGTAACGCAACCCCACAGCCGTAGGGAACGCCGACCGAAGGTCGGCGGTAAGGCAACCCCTCGGCCGTAGGGGCGGGGCTGGGGGTCCGCGTCCCCGCCCGGGCGGCCACAAGGGCCGCCCCTACGAATCCGGTGCGCTAGTGGCTCGCCTGCCGCGGCGCTCCGAGGGAGCGAAGGAACGTGGCCGGAAGGCTGCCGTGAATCGAGACGCTATCGGCGTCGCTGTCGATCTGGAACCGCCGGATGACCGACACGAGCTCCGGCGACTTCTCCTGAACGGCCAGCCGCCACATCGCCAGCACGCCGCGCAGCGAATCCTCGAGCAGGTCTCGTTTCTCGGCGTCGGGGGTCAGGCCCGTGGCCGCCAGGTCCACCGCGTCGCCGCGGACCTTGGCCTGAAGGGCCAGGAGCGTCACCGACTTCATCGCGCCGACGATCGCTCGGGACGGTTCGCCCTCTCCGCCGTCCTCATTGCTCCCGAGGCGGGGAAAGCGGTTCAAGTCCACGAGCGCCCACGCCGAAGCGTTGGTGTCGACCCGGGACAGGTGCTTGCCGAGTCCCTCGCCGGATGTGAGACCTCCGGAGCCGCCGTTCTCCTTTCGCGCCAGCGCGGCGAGGACCGCCGGCTCGCTGCCCGCGACCACGAGACCCCGGTTCACCAGGGCCACTGCGCCCTCCGAGCCCGAGCCCTTGTTGGCGAGCCGGTAGTAGACGTCGCCCGAAGGCGCGGTCTTGCTCTTCGCGCCGCGGGAGGTCAACGCGGACGCGATCTTGTTCGCGTCGAAGCGGCCCTCGAAGACGACGAGGCCGTCGTCCGGGTCGCCCGTCTTCGCGCCCGGAGACATCGCGACGATCACCGTGTCGATGTCCTCGCGCGGGGTCAGCCCGGTCTCTTCGAGAAAGCGCGCCGCATCGCCATCGGCCGAGATCTCGTCCATGGCCGCGAAGACCTTGGGCCCGAGGGGGCTCGAGCGCAGCTCGTTCCAGCGGATGACACCGACGGTCGCGGCTCCCGAGGGCACCAGCGCAAGGGCGTCCTCCGTGCGCCGGACGGCGAGGGCGTCGGAAGCGGCGAGAAGAGCGAGGGCGCCGGCGAAAGCGAGGCGCGAAGCGAGGCGGATCGAGTCCATGTCAGAAGTCCTTTCTCGAAAAGAGCCATGACGCCAGGGCCAGCGCGGCGATGCCGAAGAGCGCCGTCGAGCCGTAGATGCCGAAATGGTTGAGATGGGCGAGCCGGTCGGGGGCCTCCGCCCCGGCCACGAGCGCGACCGTGGCCTTCCCGAGCTCGGCCGTCTTGGGGAGGACCCAGTAAAGAGTGTCGACGGTTTTCGCGGCAAACTCCGTCGAGACGGCGGCGGCGATGCTGTCGTGGAAGCTCAGGATGGCGGCCAGGAAGAATACGGCGTATGTCGCCATCAGCGAGACCGCCGTGGAGGACGTGACGACCCCAATGAGAAACGCGAAGGCCATCAAGGCCGCGATCGTGAAGAGAATGACGGCGCCCGACAGGAAGAAGCGGGGATGGAACACGCGGGTCTTCCACGCGACGATCACCCCGATCGACCCGATCAGGTACACGATGTCCGCCGCGGCGAGCAGCAGGCCCCCGGTGTAGCGGGAGAGCAGGAGCGCGACGCGCCCGATCGGCCGAGACAGATACAGGTCGATCGTGCCCTTCTCCTGAAGCCGGGGCACGAGGTGCGCGGTCGCGAAGAGGGCCAGGAACAAGCCCACGAAGTAGAGGACGCCCGAGAACGTCGATTCGAATCCGAGGACCAGCTGGTCGATCTCGATGTGGCGATCCCCGACGTCGACAGACTGCCCGAAGAGTTTTATCCCAGCCAGCGCCCCGTTGACGACGTCCAGGTTGACCGCCGCGGCGAAGATGAGGATGAAGAGCGTCGAGAGCGCGAAGTAGGCGATCAGCGTCCAGCGCGCGGCGGCTTCGTGGAAAACCTCCTGGACGCTCGCCGCAAAGGCTCTCACGACGGCGTCTTCCGGGCGGGGTCGCGGCCCCCCCGCCCCGCCCCTACCCGCGGCTCCCCTTCGCGCACCAGGTCCACGAAGACGTCCTCGAGGCTCGAGCGTACGGGAGAGAGCTCCTGGAGCAGGACACCCGCGGCGCGGAGCCGGTCCACGAGCGCGTTCAAATGCCCCAGGTCGCGCGCCGTCAGATCGAAGTGGCCGTTGACGCGCTCGACCGAGGCGCCCGTCTCGCGGAACGCGGCGAGCAGCCTCTCGTCCACTCCGTCGGCGACCAGGCGATAGCGGCTTCCCGACGCCGTGAGGTCCTCGATGCGGCCTTCGGCCACGACTTTGCCCGAGCGCAGGACGGCCACGCGGTCGCACGTGCGCTCGATCTCGGAGAGCAGGTGCGAGTTCAGCAGGATCGCCTTGCCGCGCCGGGCCTCTTCCTGGAGGAGGTCCCGGATCTCGCGGCGGCCGACCGGATCCACGCCGTCGGTCGGCTCGTCGAGCAGCAGCACATCCGGGTCGTGGACGAGCGCCGCGGCCAGACCCAGCCGCTGTGTCATGCCCTTGGAGAACTTCTTTACGCGCACGTCGGTCCAGTCCGAGAGCCGCACGCGTTCGAGGAGCTCCGGGGCGCGGCGGGCCACGGCGGCGCGGTCCATGCCCGACATGCGCCCGAAAATCGAGAGCGTCTGCCGCGCGGTCAGGTACCCCGGAAACCGGTGTCCCTCCGGCAGATAGCCCACGCGGCGCCGGCTCTCCGGGTCCGAGACGGGCAGGCCGCAGAGGGACGCTGTGCCTGCCGTCGGGCGCGTCAGGCCGAGCAGGATTTTCACGGTCGTGGTCTTGCCGGCGCCGTTAGGCCCAAGCAGGCCAAAGACTTGGCCGGGCGAGACCCGGAAGCTCACCCCGTCGAGCGCCGTGATGCGCCGCGAGGAAAACCGTGAGCGGTAGACCTTGGAGAGGCCCTGGGTCTCTATGAACACGTCCGCCATCGCATATGCAAACGAAAAATGCGGGCGGAAGTTCGTGCCGGGGTTCCCCCTTCCCCCGTCGCTAGTTCTGGGACCAGGGCGGCGTGACGCCGTTCATTCGCGCGTACGCGATCGCCTGTCCGAGGTGCTCGTGCATGTGGTTGTCCATGAGCATCAGGATCTGGCGGCCCGTCATCTCCCGGTCCCCGAACGTCTTGTACTTCTTGTCGAGGTCGGCGTCCGAGATGGCCGACGCGGCGGCCTTCGCGTTCTCGACCGACTTCTTCAGAAGCTCGACGATCCGGGCCTTGTCGGTGACGGTTTTCTCCGAGTCCCGTGTGATCCCCTCCATGCGCTTGACGCCGAGGAAGCTCGGGAACGTGGAGTTGCCGCCGACCACGTGCACGAAGACCTCGGACACCGAGCGCACGCCGGGGGCTGGGCGCCAGCCGTACTTGTCGGCCGGAAAGGCCTCGGCCAGATCGACCAGCTTCTTGCCGACGCTCTCGACGTCGGCGGCGTACTCCGCACGAAACCCCGACGGCGCAGGCGCCGCCGCCGGCTGCCTCGACGAAACCTGAGTGCTCGTCGTCGTGGGAGCCTGCGCGAGGACGAGCGTCGCCGACGCCCACACGGCCAACCCGAGAATCGCAGTCCGTTTCGTCATGTCGTCTCCTTCTTGCCGCGTCGAAGTATATTCGGGATCGTGAGACGCCGCTGGAAGGCTGCGGCGCTGGTCCTGGTCGCCGTCGGAGGAATTCTGGCCATCTTCTCGGGACTGGAGAATCGGCTCCTCTATTTCCCGACTCGGGAGCTCGCGGCGACGCCCGAAGCCTACGGCTTGCGCGCGGAGGAGCTCTCTCTCCCCTCCGAAGACGGAGTCGTCCTCCATGGCTGGAGAATCCCCGGCGATGGCAAGCGGGCCTTGCTCTTCTTTCACGGAAACGCTGGGAACGCCGCGGATCGTCTCGAGCGCGCCCGCATCCTCAACCGACGCTTCGGCCTCGACGTCTTTCTCGTGGACTATCGCGGGTACGGCCGGTCGACCGGATCCCCCTCCGAGGAGGGCCTCTATCGCGATGCGCGCACGATCTACGAAGCCGCGCGGGAGCGTGGTTTTTCTGCCGACCGGATCCTCGCCTTTGGCGAGTCGCTGGGGTCGGCCGTTGCCGTGGAGCTCGCGACGGAGAAACCGTGCGCCGCCATCATCCTGGAGACCCCATTTCTCTCGGTCCCGGCGATGGCTCGCGTCCACTACCCGCTGGTGCCACGCTTTCTGGTGCGGACCCGCTTCGACAATGCCGCCCGCATCCAGGCCATCCGGGCTCCCAAGCTCTTTCTCGTCGCGGGCCGGGACGAGATCGCGCCCCCGGAGCAGGGGCGCGAGCTCTTCGAGCGCGCGTCCGAGCCGAAGACGCTCTTCGTGATTCCGAACGCCGGGCACAACGACACCTACGCCACAGGCGGCGAGGCGTACTGGCGGGAGTGGGAGCGGTTCCTCGCCTCTCTGCCCTAACGCGCGGCGTCCGCCAGCCGGTTGTACTTCTTGAGGATCCGCCGCAGCTCATCGTGCGGCAGGGCGCGCGCCGTGAAGCCGTTGGCGCCCGTCATGGTCTCGGCGGCGACCATGGCGTTGATGATCGCCTCTTCCACGGACTGGACGGTGGCCGAGAAGAGCGGGTTCATCCGCTCGTTCGGGAGCATCGTCAGCGATACAGTGCCGGTCGTCTTCGCGGCGCCCGGGTTGGCGGTCGAGAACGCGACGAAGAGGTCGCCCGATCCGTTGCCGGCGATCGAGCCCACGCGCGCCAGTCCCAGCGCGGCGCGCCTCGCAATTCGCTTGAGCTGCGTGGGGACCAGGGGCGCGTCGGTCGCAACCACGATGAGAATCGAGCCCTCATCGTCGTCGCGGGCGCCCTGGCCCGCGATCTCGCGGCCGACGGGCACGCCCGCCACGAGCAGGTCGCGCTTGCGGCCGTAGTTGCACTGGACGAGGGCGCCGACGGTGTAGCCGCCGGCATCATCCGGGAGCCTCCGCGAGGCGCTGCCGATGCCGCCCTTGAAGCCGTTGCAGATCATTCCCGTGCCGCCGCCAACGTTGCCTTCGGCGACCGGCCCGCCGCGCGCCGAGGAGAGCGCCTCGAAGACGTTGGCTTCCTTGACGTGGAAGCCGTTGATGTCGTTCAACTCGCCGTCCCACGTCTCGCCGACCACGGGCGTGGACCACCAGTAGCCGGTGGCGTCGGGCGTTCCCAGCTTGACGCGCCACGCGATCGTGCCCTCGTGGACGGCGCCGACGCTGTGCGTGTTCGTCAGCATGACGGGGCCGTCGAGGAATCCCGACTCTTCGATCCAGTGCGCGCCGGTCAGCTCGCCGGCGCCGTTCAAGGAGAAGACGCCGGCGAAGACGGGGTCCGTTTCGGTCGCCTTGCCGCGCGGGACGACCGCGGTCACGCCCGTGCGCACCGGGCCCTTGCCGACCTCGAGCTTTCCCTCCCCCCGGATGATCGTGCTGTGCCCGACTTCGACACCCTTCACGTCGGTGATGGCGTTGCGCGGACCCGGCGTGCCGTCGAAGGGCACACCCAGGTCGCGGGCGCGGGGCTTGTCGGCGGCGGCAGCGGCGCAGGCGAGCAGTCCCAGGGCGAGGCCGGCGCAAACGGTCTTTCGCATGCGCGCAGTGTAACCGGTGGCGGCGCGGAACCGAGAAGCTCTAGGGTCCCCGAAGCGCATCTTCCGGTTTTCCTCGGTATGGTAGACATCGCCTGGTGACGACCGTCGGCATCTTCGGGTTCGGGCGCATCGGCCGCAACCTCTTCCGCATCCTCCACGACCGGGAGGACATCCGCGTGGGCGCCGTCGCGGACCTGGCCGAACCCGCGGGACTCGCGTATCTCCTGAAGTTCGACACGCTCCTCGGCCGCTTCCCAGAGGAGGTCTCGACGAAGGACGGCAGCCTCTTCGTTGGCGGCCGGCGGATCGCGCTGATCGCCGGGAAGGACCAGCCGCCCGTGCCCGACTGGGGAAGGCTCGGCGTCCACACCGTGCTCGAGGCGACGTCGCGGGGACGCACGCGGGCCGAGGCGGAGGCGCACCTGGCCGCCGGAGCGCGCCGCGTGATCCTCTTGGCTCCCCCGCTTGAGCCGGCCGACGTCATGCTCGTCGCGGGGGTCAACGACGACGCCCTCTCGCCGGAGCAGCGCATCGTCTCGAACGCCTCTTCGACCGTCCACTGTCTTGCTCCGGTGCTGAAGATCCTCGACGAAGCGTTCGGGACGCGCCGCGCGATCTTCACGACCGTTCACTCCTACACCAGCGCGCACCGCCTGGCCGACGTGCCGGCCGAGGACAAGCGGCGGGGCCGCGCCGCGGCGGAAAACATCATCCCGCAGGAGTCGCGCTCGCCCGCGATGGTCGCGGAGCTCTTGCCGGAGCTTGCCCCGCGCGTCACCGGCTACGCCATGAACGTGCCCGTCTCCAACGGCTCGGTCGTGGACCTCGTGACGTGGCATGAGACGCCCGTTACCCCCGCGGCGATCAACGAGGTCCTGCGCACCGCGGCCTCGGCGCCACGCTGGAAAAAAATCCTCGACTACGAGACCGAGCCGATCGTCTCCTCCGACGTCGCGCGCTCGCCTTTCTCGGCCACGTTCGACTCTCTGGCCACGATGGTTCTGGGGGACCGCGTCTCCAAGACGCTGTCATGGTTCGATTCGGGGTACGGCTACGCGCACCGCGCCGTCGAGCTCATCGAGCGATTCGCGGCGGCGGAGGGACGCAGGTGAGCGTTCGCGTCGGCGTCAACGGCTTCGGCCGGATCGGGCGCAGCGTCTTCCGCATCCTCTCGGACCGTCCGGACGTCGAGGTCGCGGTGATCAACGATCTCTTCGACAACGACCACCTCGCCTATCTCCTCAAGTACGACACGGTCATGGGGGTCTTTCCGAAGGACGTGACGACCGACGCAAAGAGCATGACGGTCGGCGGCCGCAGGACGGCAATGACGGCCGAGAGGGACCCGTCGAAGATCCCGTGGGGCACGCACCGCGTGGACGTCGTCATCGAGTCCACCGGCCGGCTGCTGACGCGCCGGGAGCTCGAGAAGCACCTCGCCGCCGGCGCCAGGAAGGTCATCCTCACCGTCCCGGCCAAGGACGAAATCGACGCCATGATCGTCGTGGGGGTCAACGACGCCACGCTCTCTTCCGACCACCGCATCGTCTCGAACGCCTCCTGCACGACCAACTGCCTCGCCCCGATCGCGAAGATCCTGGACGAGGCGTTCGGGATCCAGGAAGGGCTGATGACGACGATCCACGCCTACACCAATGATCAGCGCCTCGCCGACGTCCCGCACAAGGACCTGCGCCGCAGCCGCGCGGCGGCCGAGAACATCATCCCGACCACCACGGGCGCCGCGCGCGCCGTCGGCAAGGTCCTGCCCGGACTTTCCGGAAAGCTCGACGGCATTGCGATGCGCGTGCCTGTGCCCGACGGTTCGGTCGTTGACCTGACCTGCCAGGTCCGCTCGACGCCGACCGCAACGGAGGTCAACGCCGCCGTGAAAGCCGCGGCCGAGGGAGCCCTGTCGGGGATCGTCGAATACAGCGAAGTGCCGCTGGTCTCGTCGGACATCATCGGCAACCCGCATTCGTCGATCTTCGACGCGCTCTCGACCCAGGCCGCGGGCGACGGTTACCTCAAGGTGGTCGCCTGGTACGACAACGAGTGGGGTTACTCGAACCGCGTCGTGGACCTCATGGACCGCCTTGCCGCCGTCGGCTCGTGAGCGTCGCGCGGGCAATCCTCCTGATCGTCATTCTTTACGGCTCCGTAGGGGCGGGGCTTGTCCCCGCCCGGGCGCCCGCAACGGACCGCCCCGGCCTTCCGCGCCTGGCTCGCCCGGACCTCCGCCGCTGTCAGCCCTGCGCCGGCACCCTGAAGAGGCGGCGCACGTTGGCGCGCCGGCGCAGCTTCCAGATCGCGAACGCGGCGATCGACCAGGGCAGCGCCGCGGCGGCCGCATAGACCATCGCCGCCGCCGACCCCGCCAGCAGCGGCAGCGCATCCCGGAGCGCCTTCGAGA
>JBASRI010000196.1:0-8116 GCA_049273755.1 Thermoanaerobaculia bacterium | reverse complement strand
GCCTTCGGCCGCGCCGTACGCCGCGGCCCTGTCCGCGCTGGCCGAGAAGGCCCGCGCCTGGAGCGCCGCGGCCGGCTCCGCGCAGAAGACGATCCTGTTTCGCCTGCGGGCGAGGCAAACCGGATTTATCTATTTGCGGGACGCCAACGCCTGGCTGCTCTCCCTCGAACGGTCGGTCCTCGACCCGCCGGGCATACCGGGACGGCCGTGGTTCCGCCATCTGATCTACGCCCCGTTGCCGTCGTACCGCGCGGAGACTCTGCCTGCGATCCGCGAAGCGCTCGTCGACGGGCGTTCGGAGCTCGCCGGCCTGCAAATCCAGCGGCTCTCCGAAAAGCTCGACGCCGCCATCGCGGCCGCAAAAGCCGCGACCGGCGCGGGCTCCCTGGCCCCTCGCACCACCCCCGGGCGCAAATAGGGCCTCGAATCCTGGCGGGCTCCTCCCGCTAGCGAGTGACGGGCACGGCGGGGACCGGGGCGGCCTCGGCCTTCTCCTCGGCCGCGGGCGCCGGGCGCCACCAGCCCAGGATCCGATCGAGGTAGGCCACGGTCTCGCGGTACGGGGGTACGCCGCCGTAGGTCTCGACGGCGCCCTCTCCCGCGTTGTAGGCGGCCAGGACGAGCTCGGGGTGATGGCCGAAGCGGTCCACGAGCTCGCGCAGGTAGCGCACGCCCCCGCGGACGTTGGAGGCCGGATCAAACGGCTTGCGCACCGAGAGGCGCTTCGCGGTCGCCGGCATCAGCTGCATGAGGCCCCGCGCGCCTTTGCGCGAGACAGCCCGCGGCTGGTAGTTCGACTCGGCGCGGATCAACGCCGACACGAGCGACGCGTCCAGGTTCTGGCGCCGGGCCTCTTCCTCGATGAGGGCGTCGTAGGCAGTCGAGAACAGGGGCTTGCGGTCTGCGCGGTAGGAGAGGTCGGCGAGGAAGGCGCCCGCGGCGTCGCCTTGGACGCGAACCGTGTCCACCACGACCTCGTCGTCCACGATGCGGTCCACCCGGCCCAGGTCCACGAGGTAGCTACCGCCGCCCGGAAGCGAGATCTCCAGCTCTTCCGAGAGGACCCGGTAGCCCGCGGCCTTCACGACGCGGCCGTCCTCGAACACGATGAGCTCGGCCCGGGCCGCCGGCGCAGCGAGGCTCGAGACGACGACGAACCCCGTCAGGGCGGCCAGACGACGCATTCGGGACGGGAAACCCGACCGGCGGCCGGGGCATTCCGGAAAGGGCGGATTCACCGCCCTATTTTCGCACGGCCGGCCCGGCCGGCGCGAGGATGGAACCGGTCGTACACCCGGCGCAGCCGGCCCCGGGAGACCTGCGTGTACACCTGTGTGGTCGCGATGTCGGCATGGCCGAGCATCATCTGCAGGGCCCGCAGGTCGGCCCCGTGCTCCAGCAGGTGCGTGGCGAAGGAGTGGCGCAAGGCGTGCGGCGTCAGGCGGCTGCGGATGCCGGCTACACGCCCGTAACCCTCGATGAGCTGCCAGAAGCGCTGCCGCGTCATGGGCCCGCCGCGGATCGTCAGGAACAGCGCCGGCGAGCGCTTCGCGTCGAGAGGAGGACGGGCCGCCTCGAGGTAGCGCCCGAGCCATCGCGCGGCCGACTTGCCGAAGGGCACCAGGCGCTCCTTGCCACCCTTGCCCCGAACCCGAAGAATTCCCGCCTCCAAATCCGGCGCGCCCTTGGGCAGGCCCACGATCTCCGAGACGCGCAGCCCCGAGGCGTAGAGGAGCTCCAGCATGGCGCGGTCGCGGAGGCCCAGCGGACTCGACGTGTCGGGCGCGTCGAGCAGCGCCTCGACCTCGCGCTCCGCGAGAGCCTTGGGCAGCGCGAGGCCGGTCTTTGGGTTCGAGAGATCCGCGGTTGGGTCTTCGGCGAACTGGAGGTGGGCCGCGGCGAACCCGTAAAAGCCTCGCACGGCCGAGAGTGCTCTCGCCGTCGACCGCGAGGAGAGCCCGCGTCCCCTAAGGTGAGACAGGTACCGACCCAGATCCGCGCGCGAGGTCTTGGACGCCGCGAGGCCCCGTGCGGCCAGATACCGGCCGAACGCCTCGAGGTCGCTGCGGTACGCCGCCACGCTCGCGGAAGACAGGCCGCGCTCGACCGAGAGGTGGTCCAGGTACGTCGGAATCTCCCTGTCCAGGAAGCGCGTTCCTGCGTTGGCATCTCGATCGCCGGATTTTCGTCGGCGCATTCCCGCTCTTGGAAGCCGTGAACCGCTCTCCGCTCTCGTCGGCTGCGTCGAGCGGCCCCTACAAGCGCACCGTCGCGGCGGGCGTGAAGCGCTGGACGACCTCGAAGACCTCCTCATCGAGGAGGACGTGGTCACTCTCCTTCGCGCGGCGGAAGATCGCGTCCACCAGCTCCGGGCGCGCCTCGATCCCGCGGCTCTCGAGCCAGCACTGGACGTTCGAGAGCCCGCTCATCGGGCCGACTTCGATGACCTGGTGCCGTCCGATCATGCTCGCCGGCACCCCCGAGTAGACGCGATCGGAGAGCCACTCGTCGCCCTTCTTGCGGGCCTTGATGATGGCGGCGGCGTGCACCCCGGTACCCGTGCGGAACGCGTCCTTTCCGACGATGGGGTAGTTGTCGGGGATCCGCACGCCCGTCGACTCGGAAACGGTTGAGCAGTAGTCGTGAAGACGGGTGAGGTCGCGGTCGATCCAGCCCAGAAGCTGCAGGTTGACGAGGAGCTGGTCCATGGGCGTGTTGCCCACGCGCTCGCCGATGCCCAGAGCGCACGCGTGGACACGGTGGGCGCCGGCCTCGAGCGCCCAGAGCGCGTTGGTGACTCCGAGGCCGCGGTCCTGGTGGCCGTGCCAATCGACTTTCACCTGGGGGTCGACCTCGGCGGCCAGGGCCGAGACGAACTGGACGAGGTTGCGCACGCCGTTGGGCGTGGCATGGCCGACCGTGTCGCAGACGCAAACCCTGAGGGCGCCGGCGCGGATCGCGGTCGTGTACAGCCGCCGAATGTGGTCGGGCTGGGCGCGGGTCGTGTCCTCGGTGACGTACATGACGGGCAGCCCCTCGCGGACCGCCAGCGAAACGGCGTCCTCGGAGAGCTTCAACATCCCCTCGAAGTCCCAGTCCTCGGTGTACTGCCGGATCGGCGAGGAGCCGATGAAGCAGGAGACCTCGATCGGGATGCCGACCTTCTGCGAGATCTCGATGATCGGGACGATGTCGGCGGCCACGGTGCGGGCGGCGCAGTTGGGGCGGATCCTCATCTTCCCCCGGACGATCTCCTGGGCCAGGCGCGTCACCGTCTCGACGACGTGTGGTCCCGCGCCCGGCAGCCCGATGTCCGCGGAGTCGATCCCGAGCGACTCCATCAGGTGGAGGATCCGGATCTTCTGGTCGATCGAGGGACTCTTGACGGACGGCGATTGGAGTCCGTCGCGGAGGGTCTCGTCGTCGAGCTCGACTCGGCCGCGGGACGGCCGCGCCCCGCCGCCCGCGAGGTTCCAGTCGTAAATGAGTTCGGAGTCCGGTGGATGCACGGCGCGCTCGTCCATTTGCGATTTTATCACCCTGTCGCGGAGCGCCCGGCCGGCCTCAGCGCCCGGTGAATCGCGCCGTGCGCTTCTCCAGGAACGCCGTCATCCCTTCCGTCATGTCGGAGGTCGCGGCGCACAGGCCGAACAGTGTGGCCTCGAGCAGCAGGCCCTCCGCGAGCGGCATCTCCAGGCCGCGGTGGATCGCGTCGAGAACGTACCGGCAGGCGACCGGCCCGTTGGCGAGCATGGCTTTCGCCATTTCGCGGGCGGCCGCCGGGGCTTCTCCCGCGGGCACGACCTTGTTGACCAGGCCGATGCGATACGCCTCGGCGGCGTCGATCTGTTCCGCGGTCAGGCAGAGCTGCATCGCCCGCCCCTCGCCCACGAGGCGCGCCAGGCGCTGCGATCCGCCGTAGCCCGGAAGAATTCCGAGCTTGACCTCGGGCTGGCCGAACCGCGCGTTCTCCGCGGCGATGCGGATCGTGCAGGCCAGCGCCAGCTCGCAGCCGCCTCCCAGCGCGTACCCGTTGACGGCCGCGATCACAGGCTTGCCGAGTGATTCGAGCCTGGCGAGGACGGCCTGGCCCCGGAGCGCGTGCTCGCGGCCCTCGACCGGCGTGAGCTTCGAGAGCTCGCCGATGTCGGCGCCCGCGATGAACGCCTTCTCACCCGCTCCCGTGACGATGACGACGCCGACGCTCTCGTCCTCGCGCGCCGCGACCAGCGCCCGATCGAGCGCGGCCATGACTTCGGAGTTCAAGGCGTTGAGCTTTTCCGGCCGGTGGATCGTCAGCGTGCGGATGCGGTCCGACGTCTCGACGAGAACGAGCTCGCTCACTTCTCCCCTCCGTACTCGTAGAAGCCGCGGCCGGACTTGCGCCCGTACCGGCCGGCCAGGACCATGCGCTTCAAGAGCGGCGGCGGGGCGAAGCGCGTCTCCCGGTATTCGGCGAACATGATCTCGGCGATCGCGTAGGTCGTGTCGAGGCCCACGAAGTCCAGGAGCTTGAGCGGCCCCATCGGGTGGCCGCAGCCGAGCTCCATTCCCTTGTCGATGTCCTCCTTCGTGCCCACGCCCGCCTCGAGCGCCCGCACGGCGTCCAGAATGTACGGCACGAGGAGCCGATTGACGATGAACCCCGAGTTGTCCTGGGTCCGGATGGGCTCCTTGCCCAGAGACTTCGCGAACTCGTAGACCGCCTGGAATGTCTCCTCGGACGTGGCGATCGTGCGGACCACTTCCACGAGCTTCATGACCGGCACGGGGTTGAAGAAGTGGAGGCCCGCGAAGCGGTCCGGCCGGGAGGTCGCCGCGGCCAGCTCGGTGATCGTCAGCGAGGACGTGTTCGAGCAGAAGATCGCGGCCGGCTTGCAGATGCGGTCGAGCGCCTTGTACGTCTCCTTCTTGACGTCCAGGTTCTCGACGATCGCCTCCAGGACGATGTCGCAGTCGGCCAGATCCTCCAGCTTCGTCGTCGACACGATCCGCTTTCGGGCCGCGTCGCGCTCGGCGGCAGGCAGCTTGCCCTTCTCGACGGCCTTACCGAGCGAGCCCTCGATCCGACCCATCCCCTGGCGGACCAGGTCCTCCGTGACCTCCCGCACCGTCGTCTCGTAGCCCGCCTTCGCGCAGACCTCGGCGATGCCCGAGCCCATGAGCCCCGCGCCGAGAACTCCAACCTTACGAATCCCCATCGCTCTTCGACTCCTCCCCTTCCCGTGCCGGAAGCTCCGGCTCGATTTCGATCTCGGTTCCGCCGTGCGCCAGCTCGCCGCAAAAATCGCGCAGCGTCAGGCCCCGGTCGAACCCTGGCCCAGTCAGGGCGAGAAGCGGGGTGTTCGGGGCCACCACGATCCACCCATTCGCGGTCCAATGGCGCACGACCTCGCGGCAGAGCCCTCCCTCGTTCAGGGTCGTCATCACCGCGTTCAAGTCGCCGGTCCCGCGGGCCCGCAGGTCGCGCAGGAAGTCGTCGACCGCGGCCGCGCGCGCGGGGAAGTGGAGAATCCGTTCCGTCCAGGTCATCACGCGAGCGCCGTGACCGGCGACAGGTGCATCGCCGCAAGAGGTGCGAGTCCGATGCGCAACGGCATGCGACCTCCCTGCTGGAGTTGCGAGGCGGCCGATTCTAAGCCAGCGACTCCAGAACCACGGCGATGCCCTGGCCGCCGCCGATGCAGGCGCCCGCCAGGCCGTAGCGCACGCCGCGCCGGCGCATCTCCTTGAGCAGCGTCAACGTGCAGCGCGTGCCGGTCGCCGCCAGCGGATGACCGAGGGCGATCGCGCCGCCGTTGACGTTGAGTGTCTCAAGGTCGAGACCGAGCTCTTGCACGACGCCCAGGATCTGGCCGGCGAAGGCCTCGTTGATCTCCCAGAGGCCGATGTCCGCCTGTTCGAGCCCCGCCTTCGCGATTGCCGCGCGGGCGGCGGGCACCGGTCCCAGCCCCATCAGCTCGGGCTCGACTCCCACGACGGCCCAGGAGACCAACCTTCCGAGCGGTTTCTTGCCCCGGGCCGCCTCCGCGGACGCCACCACGACAGCGGCCGCGCCGTCCACGATCCCCGAAGCGTTGCCCGCGGTCACCGAGCCGTCCTTGCCGAACGACGGCGGCAGAGCGGCCAGGCCTTCCAGGGTCGAGTCCGGGCGCATGTGATCGTCTTTTTCGACGCGGACTGTCTTTCGCCCGGCCTTGACCTCGACCGGCACGACCTCTTCGGAGAGTCGGCAGGCGGCCCAGGCCGCGGCCGCGCGCTGCTGGGACGAGAGCGCGTACGCGTCCTGTTCGATGCGCGTGATGCCGTGCTTCGCGGCCACCCGATCGGAGGTCTGGGCCATGTAGAGGCCGCAGTAGGAGTCCAGGAGCGCGACCATCAACGAGTCCTCGAGCTGCCCTTGCCCGAGCCGCAGGCCGCGCCGCGCGCCCCGGATGACGTGCGGGGCCTGGGACATGTTCTCCATGCCTCCCGCCAGCACCGTTTTCGCCTCGCCCAGGAGGATCCGGTGGGCGCCCTGGACGATCGACTCGAAGCCGGACCCGCAAAGCCGGTTGACCGTCAGCGCCGGTACTTCCTTCGGTACACCGGCCTTCAACGCGACGTGCCGGGCGCCGTAGATGGCGTCCCCCGAAGTCTGGAGGGCGTTGCCGAAGATGACGTGGTCGATGGCGCCGGGCTCGACGCCACTGCGCGAGAGGGCCTCTCGGGAGGCGTGGACGCCCAGGTCGATCGCCGAGATTTCCGCGAACGCGCCGTTGTACTCGACCATCGGCGTGCGCGCGCCTTCGAGAAGGAAAACCTGTGTTTCGTCGGCCATGGAGCCCGGCAGTCTACCTCAGAAGCGCCGCCCGACGGACCCTCAGCCCACGGCCGCGTACGCGGCGCGGTGAAACCGCTGGCGCACCTCGTTGAACGGAATCTCTTTGACCTCGGGATGGATGCGATTGGTCAGAAGCACCAGAACCCACTCCCGCGCGGGATCGATCCAGACCGAGGTCCCCGTGAAACCCGTGTGCCCAAAGCTGTCGGGGCTCATCTCTGGAATCGCCGAGCCCGCGTCCCGCCTTCCCTGCCAAGCCAGGCCCCGGGCTTCGCTCAGGCCCTCCGTGCGGTCGGCGCCGAACGCCGCGCGCTCCGGCGCGAGCCATTGGCGGGCCAGAAGCCAGACGTCGCGCGCTGTGGCGAAGAGCCCGGCTTGCCCCGCCACGCCGCCCCGGCGAAAGGCGTTTCCGTCATGGACCTGCCCGCGCACCACGCCCTCGCGAAAACCGGCGTAGGAAAGCCCGCGCGCCGCGACCATGGCGCGCTCGAAGCGATCTCCTTTTTCGGTCGCCGCGCAGGGTGTGCCGGCCTCCGGCAGGAAACGCGCGCCCGAGCCCGCGGGTTTCGCCACCGCCTCCGAGAACAAGCCGTCCAGCGCCCCGCCCAGGACGCGTTCGAGAATATCGCCGAGAAGAAGGAAGTTCGGGTCGCTGTAGATCACCCTCCGTCCCGGGACCTCCTCGGGCTCGATCCGGGCGAGCGTGCGGCGGTAGGCCGCGGGACCCTCCCCCTGCGTGTACAGCGGGAGCCAGGCGGGCAGGCCCGAGGTGTGCGTCAGAAGGTGCTCCAGAGTGATCCCGTCGTAGCGCGTCTGCTTCCACTCGGGGAGGTACCGGCCCGGAGGCGCGTCGAGCGGCAGGGCGGCCCCTGCCGTGGCCACGAGGGCTCCCGTCGAGAGCGGCTTGGTCAGGCTCGCGAGGTCGAAGAGAGTCTCCGTCGTGACCGGCTCCCCTGCCGGTTCGCGGCAGGCCTCGCCCGCGATCGCTTCGGCGAGCACCTCGTCGGCGGTCGCCACCAGCGCGGAGGCGCCGGGAAACGAGCCCGCGGCGATCTCCTCCTCGAGAAATCCCGCCAACGCGCTCACGGGCGGCCCGACTCGATCTCGGAGCGCCGCGGCGCGACGAGCGCCGCATTGCGGGCGACCCCGGAGGGCAACGGGTCCGGGCGCCGGGCGTCTGCGCGCTCCCTTTCGAGCGCGGCGATCTCCGCGTCGATCCGCGCCGTCGCGCGGGGATCGCGCGACACGCGCCGCGCCTCGCGCAGCGCGGCGATGCCCTTGCCGTACGCCTCG
>JBASRI010000509.1:0-6857 GCA_049273755.1 Thermoanaerobaculia bacterium | reverse complement strand
CTTTCACGCCCTGGCCAGCTCTTCCTTGAGCCTCTCGGCCTGGAAGTGCGAGGAAATGGGCTCGACGAGCTCGTCGAGGTTCCCGTCCAGGACGTCCTGGAGGCGGTGGGTGGTGAACCCAATGCGGTGATCTGTGATTCGCGACTGCGGGAAGTTGTACGTGCGGATCTTCTCGGAGCGGTCGCCGGAGCCGACCATCTTCTTTCGCTCGGCGGCGATCGCGCCTTCCTGTTTGGCCTGTTCGATCTCGAGGAGGCGCGCCTTCAAGACGCGCATCGCCTTGGCCTTGTTCTTGATCTGGCTGCGCTCGTCCTGGCACTGCACGACGAGTCCGGTGGGCAGGTGCGTCAGCCGAACGGCCGAATAGGTCGTGTTGACCCCCTGCCCCCCGGGGCCCGACGCGCAGAAACGGTCCACGCGGAGGTCCTTCTCCTCGACCTTGACGTCGACGTCCTCGGCTTCCGGCAGGACCGCGACGGTGGCCGCCGACGTGTGGATCCGCCCCGACGCCTCGGTCGCGGGCACGCGCTGCACCCGGTGAACGCCCCCTTCATACTTCAGGCGCGAGTACGCGCCCTCGCCCTCGATGAGCGCCGTGATCGTCTTGATCCCGCCGATGCCCGTGTCGTCACGGTCCACGACCTCGACCTTCCAGCGGCGTCTCTCGGCGTAGCGCTGGTACATCCGGAAGAGCTGCCCCGCGAAGAGCGCGGCCTCGTCGCCGCCCGTGCCCGCCCGGATCTCGAGGAAGACGTTGCGGGAGTCCTTGGGATCCTTGGGCAGGAGCAGCACCTTGAGCTCTTGCTCGACGGCGGCCAGCCTTTCCGAGAGCGTCGCGCGCTCGGCCGCCGCCATTTGGTGGAGCTCTTCCCCCGCCGAGAGCGCCTCGACGAGCTCGCGGGCGCCCTGCAGCTCCTTCTGGATCTGCCGGTGCTCCTCCGTCTTCCGGATGATCGGCTCGAGGTCAGTCAGCGTCTTCTGCGCGTCGCGGACGGCGCGGTGATCCTGGACGAAGCCCGGGTCCGCGAGGCGGGCCCGCAGCTCCTCGTATTTCCGGCGGATCTCTTCCAGTTTTTCGAACATGGCAAAACTCTCGGCTGTCAGCTGCCGCTGTCAGCCAGACGGACGTTAAGTATGACCGCTAGAGGGCGGTGGAAGGGAAGGAGCGAGAAAAGACGAAGGGGCGCATGCCCCTAGGCCGAGGCGCCGGACTTCTTCTCGTAGCGTTTCCGGAAGCGCTCCACGCGGCCGGCCGAGTCGACGAGCTTCTGCTTCCCGGTGAAGAAGGGATGGCAGCTGCTGCAGATCTCGATGCGCAGCTCCTTCTTCGTGGAGCGGGTGGTCCAGGTCACGCCGCAGGCGCAGTGGACCAGGACCTCGTGAAGCTCGGGGTGGACGTTTGGTTTCATGGGACGCGGCATTCTACGGATCCGGGGCTCCGGGCGCAAGCCCCGGGCGGGAAGGGGCGGTTTCGGGCGGTTCGGCGGGCCGCGCGCGTCCTCGGGGCGGTAGAATCCGGGGCGCTAAGGCAAGCCGTGTTTTACCTTTACGTCACCGCACCTGGGATGGCCGCGCGAAAGGTCTCGCTGGACCGGCCCGTGACGACGATCGGCCGTTCCTCGATGAACGACCTTCCGATCTCCGACAAGATGCTCTCCCGCCAGCACGCCCGCATCGTCCGGGACACCGACGGAGGGCTCACGGTCGAGGACCTGGGCTCCCGCAACGGAACGTTCTTGAACGGCGACCGGCTGACGATGGTCCAGCCCTTGAAGCCGGGCGACCGGATCACGGTGGGCGGCGTGACGCTGAAGGTCGAGTCGGAGTCCACCACGCGCGTCCGGATCGAGGGCGGCGGCGAAGACCCCCTCGACAACACGATCCTGAAGGCCTCGGCGGAGCTGCTCCGCGCGCAGGCCACGGAGACGGACCCGCGGCTTCCGGCCGAGCAGCTCGGCAAGTTGATCGAGTCGCTCCGCGTCGTCAACGAGCTGACGATCGAGCTGCTGCGGGACATCTCGGTGGACGAGCTGCTGCGCTTCCTGATGGACAAGGTCTTCGAGACGCTGAAGCCGGACCGGGGGCTCGTGCTGCTGCGCTCGCGCACCACCGGCGAGCTCGAGCCCGCGGTCGTCCGGGTGGCGGAGGGCATCTCGGCCGAAGACATCCGGCTCTCCAAGACGCTCGTCGCCGCCGTCGTCGAGAAACGCAACGGCCTGCTGCTGATGGACACGTCGACGGGTTCCGGCGTCTCGCTCGCGGACTCGATCCGGCTCTCGGGCATCAAGTCTGTGCTCGCCGCGCCGCTGGAGAACGAGGGCGAGGTCGTGGGCCTGATCTACGTCGATTGCCGCGTGGGCCACCGCTCCTTCGAGGAGGCCGACCTGCGCCTCCTGACCTCACTGGCCAACGTGGCTGCGGCCAAGATCCAGAACGCGCGGCTGATGGCCGAGAACGCCGAGAAGCGCCAGATGGACCGGGAGTTCGCGCTGGCCCGCGAGATCCAGCAGCGGCTCCTGCCCGAGGACCCGCCGCCGCTGCCAGGCTATGAGCTCCATGGCTCCAATGTCGCTTCGCGGCAGGTCTCCGGCGACTACTTTGACTTCCGGCCCCGCAGCGACGGAAAGATTTACGCGACGATCGCCGACGTCTGCGGCAAGGGCGTGGGCCCGGCCCTTCTGATGGCCTCGCTTCAGGCGTCGTTCCACGCCTGGGCCGACGAGGGCGTGCCCGTGGCGGAGATGACGGGTCGGCTCTCCGAGGCGATCTCGCGGCGCACCGGGCCCGACCGCTTCATCACGTTCTTCCTCCTGCTCCTGGATCCCGCAACGGGCGAGCTCGAATACACAAACGCGGGCCACAATCCCGGCCTGCTTCTCCATGAGGACGGCACGATCGAGGAGCTCGGCTCCCACGGCCTGCCGCTGGCGCTCTTCCCGGGCAAGCCCTACGGCTCCTCGAAGCTCGTCCTGAAGGCCAGGGACCTGGTGTGCCTCTACACCGACGGCGTGACCGAGGCGAACAACCCCGCCGGTGAAGAGTTCGGCATGCCGCGCCTCAAGGAGTTCCTGACCGCGCAGGGCCAGAAGACCGCCCCCGACATCGAAGCCGGGCTCGCGCGCGTCCTCGAAGAGCACACACAGGGCGAGCCCTTCGCGGACGACCGGACGCTGGTGATGGTCCGGAAGCTGGCCTAAATCCGGTCTTGGATCAGCAGCATCGGATGGCAGCGGCGGGAAGATGGGCACCCGACCCTACTCGTGAGCAACGTGGCTGGGTAACGGCTTAAGCCGGAGCGCCGAATGCGTCCGGCGAACGAACCCTCCGGATTCTCTTGACGAGACTCTCGGTCAACCACCCCGCATTCGCAATCAGCAAGAGATCGCAGCATGCGTGGAAGACGAAGAGGTGGCGCGCAATATCACCAATGTCGTCCGCGAGGGTGGCAACGAGGAATTCCACGCACGCCATGGCAGCAAGGAACACAAGCGCCTGCCGGAAAAGCCGCCCCCGCTTCGAGTCGCGGTGATACCCAATCCCGGACGCGACCAAGGTGCCACCAAATAGCAAGCTCAGCCAGAGAGAGGAGACCGGCGCGAGGTTCAAACGGAGGTCACTCCACCAAGCAAAGTGACTTGCCATTGCACCCGCCGGCAGGCCGCGCGTCTTCGGAAAATTACCGAGTACGAGAGGCCGGAGATGAAGGGCAGATTGCGCTCCGCGCTGGATCAGGAACAGAAGCCTTCGCGGATGGCGGGTGTAGAAGCCGAGGAGCGCCTGGTAGTCATACTTGGCGAACAGTCCCGCTCGAAATGAGGGGTCATGGAGGGGGCTTTCGGGTGGATACGGGTCGCTGTTCATGTAACGAACAAGCGCCGGATCGAGCCCGAGCTCTGCCAGGTCACGCGAAGGGTCGGGGGAGTTTGGCAGCAGCTCGCGAAAGAGAGTGTTGTACACGGCCACGGGACGGAGCCACTTTGGGGTGAGGCGGTAACACGAGATAGAAATGAGGCACAGAGCCAGCGCTAGCCAGACGGCAGGCTGGCGCCACCACCGCTGAAACCGAGTGCCTGCTGCGCATAAGGCAAAGGCGGCGAGGAGAGGCCCCTGGAGGCTCTCCTGGGGCTTGGAACACACGAACAGGGTTGCGCACAGGAAATAACCAACGAGCAGCAAGCCATGCAACCGGCCGCTCCGGATCGCCATTGCAGCGACCGAGACCGTGAGCATGAGGAAGAGAAAGGACGCGGTTTGACTGTAAAGCGAGTTGAGAGGTGCCGCGTATCCGACGTCGGTGAAGATGAAGATGAGAAGAGCGGCTGTGACCCCCTGCGTGACCGGTGACAGATCCCGGCAGGTCCAGACGATGGCGCCGACCGCGAGCAGCAGAAGGATCAAATGCAAACTTCCCAGCACGCGTATGTCGAAGTAACCGCCATCCGAAAAGGTGCGAGATGCGAGCACGGCGACTGCGGCCAAAGGCGTCTCCGAGGTCAGAAACGCGTTCGGCCGCCAGGACTGGGCAAACGCGAGTTTCGGCAGCATCCACGAGACGAAGTTATCTTCGCGACTGTCCGTGGGATAGCGCAGCCCCACCCACTCCATCACTCGACCGAAGTCTCCGTTGTCAGCAAGGCCAACGATCGGGGGTAGCAGCAGTTGAATCGCCAAGATGGCGCCTGCGATGGCGATGACGATGGCTACGGTCACGAACTGGATCCGAGACGCAGACGGTTCTCCGTCCAATCGACGAGGGCTACCCGACGGCGTTGAGGTGCCTTCGAGAACCCCGCTCGAAGTCATCGGAGCATGCGGGACGACGTTGACAAGACCTCAGGAGCGATCGGTCGGACTCAGATACAGGGCAGTCTAGCATCCGCGTGCGGCAAGTACGCGTCTCCACTCTGGCGTCGAGCGCGGCGATCCGGCGTGACCCGAAGCGGGACTAGCCCGTCTCGCGCCGGGCGTCCCCGTTGTTCTCCCGGATCTCCAGCCGTTTGATGATCTCGTGGAGCGTCGTGGGCTTGATCTTCAGGAGCTCCGCCGCTCGCTTCTGGACGCCGCCGGTGCGGCGCAGGGCCGTGCGGATGAGGCGCCGCTCGTAGTCCTCGACGAGCTGCTTGTAGGTCGCGCCGTTCTCGGGCAGGCGCACCGGCAGCTCGCCGCGCTCGGGCTGGAGCACGGTCTCGGGCAGCAGATCGAGGCCGATCTTCCCTCCCGTCGGGCAGAGCACCACCGCCCGCTCCAGGGCGTTCTCGAGCTCGCGCACGTTGCCCGGCCAGTCGTGATCCAGGAGCGCCCGGTATGCTTCCGGGTCGACGCCGCCGATGGGCTTGGAGTTCTCCGAGGCGTAGACGCGCATGAAGTGCTCGGCCAGCAGCGGGATGTCCTCGCGGCGCTCGCGCAGGGGCGGGATCGAGATCGTGATGACGCAGAGCCGGTAGTAGAGGTCGTCGCGGAAGCGCCCCTCCGCGACCATCTTCTTCAAATCCACGTTCGTGGCCGCGATGATCCGCGTGTCCACCTTCTGCGTGTCGACGCTGCCGACCCGCATGAACTCCTTTTCCTGGATGACGCGCAGCAGCTTGGCCTGCGTCTCGAGCGAGATCGTCCCGATCTCATCGAAGAAGATCGAGCCGCCGTCGGCGACCTCGAAGAGCCCCTTCTTGTTGGCGATGGCGCCGGTGAACGCTCCCTTGACGTGGCCGAAGAGGTTGGACTCGAGCAGATCCGTCGGCATCGAGCCCGAGTTGACGGTCACGAAGGGGGCGCCGGAGCGCGGGGAGTGCGTGTGGATGGCGCGCGCGACGAGCTCCTTGCCCGTGCCGCTCTCGCCTTCCACAAGGATCGTCGAGCGGGAAGGTCCCGCCAGCCGGACGAGCTCGAAGACCTTCTGCATGCCGGCGGACTTCCCGACGATTCGCCCCAGGCCGTAACGCTGCGACAGCTCCTCGCGCAGGCGCCGGTTCTCCTCGGTCAGGCGGCGCGCCTCGGATCCCTTGCGGAGCGTCAGCAACACTTCGTCGTTCTGGAACGGCTTGGGGATGTAATGGAAGGCGCCCTCGCGCATGGCCTCGATGGCGCCCTCGATCGACGAGTAGGCGGTGACGATGACGACGACGGCGTCGGGGTCGCGCCGGAGGATGTCGCGCAGCACGTCCAGACCCGGCCGGTCGGGCAGCATCAGGTCGAGGAGCACGACGTCGTACGGCTCGTTCTCGAAGAGCGCGATCGCCTCGCCGGCCGACGCGGCCGCGGCGACCTCGTAGCCCTCGCGCGTCAGGAGCGTGCCCAGGACGTCGCGAATGACCTCCTCGTCGTCGACGACGAGCACTCTCACGACGGCGACCCCGGAGGCACCAGCGGCAGATCCACGATCGCCTCGGCGCCGCCTCCCGCGCGCGGCGTGAGCGCGATCTGTCCGCCGTGCCGTTTCACGATGTCGCGCGAGATCGCGAGGCCCAGGCCCGTGCCGCCGGACTTCTTGGTCGTGTAGAACGGCTGGAAGATGCGCTCCGCCGCGCTCCCCGAGACGCCCGGGCCGCGGTCCGCCACGGTGACGCGGACGGTCTCGCCGTTGGCCTCGAGACGGCAGGTCACGACGCCGCCCTCGGGCGAGGCGTCGCGGGCGTTGGTCAGGAGGTTGACGAAGACCTGCTCGAGCTCCCGCGGGTCGCCGATCACGAGGACCGGAGCGCCGTCCGGGTCGGCCGAGAGCTCCAACCGCCGGCCGGCGAAGGCGGTTTCGACGGACTCCGCGGCGTTGGCGAGCACGGCGCGCAGGTCGGTCTGCTGGGGCGTGCGCGGGCGAGGCCGCGCGAACTCGAGGAGGTTGTTCACGAGGTGCGCCGCCCGGA
>JBASRI010000186.1:0-8063 GCA_049273755.1 Thermoanaerobaculia bacterium | reverse complement strand
AGGCCCGGTCGCCGTCAGCCCTCGCGGCCGCGCGCCGCGTCATCGAAGGGGCGCTGGGCGCCTCTGCGGACGTGCGCCCCTTCTACCGGGCCCATGGCGAGGACGTGCTGCTCTCGTCGTCGATCCGCGACTTTCGAGGGCTGCGCATCGCAGGCCTGCCATCGCTGTGGGAAGCGCTCGTGACCGCGATCCTCGCTCAGCAGGTCAACCTGAAGTTCGCATACGACATTCGCCGCGAGCTCGCCCTGGCCTTCGGGCGGCGGGCGCGCATCGGCGGCCAGGACTTCGTGGCGTTTCCGGCTCCCCAGGCGCTCTCGGGAACGACGCCGGCGGGCCTGCGGCGGTTTCGGCTTTCGGAGTCCAAGGCCGGCGCGATCGCCAGCCTGGCGAGGGCCTTCGCCGACGGGTCGCTCGCGGAGAGCGCCATCGCGGCGCTTCCGGACGAAGAGGGGATCGCGCAGCTGACCGCATTCCGAGGCGTGGGCCGCTGGACCGCCGAGATCGCTCTGCTGCGCGGCCTCGGGCGGACCGACATCTTCCCGGCCGGAGATCTGGGCGTCGTGAAGTACCTCGCGCAGGGTCTGCTGGGACGGCGCACGAAGGCGAAGGAAGACGAGATGCGCCGCTTCGCCGAGCGGTGGAAGCCGCACCGAAGCCTGGCGCTCGTCTACGGCTACGCCGAGCTCAATCGACGGAGAGAAGCACCTCCTCCGCCGTCGATTCCGCCGGCTTCGCGGGGCGGTCGGGGAAGCGTTCGGTCACGAAGAGGTTGACCGCCGCCAGGGCGACCAGGACGCCGAAGATCGGCAGCAGCGAGCGCTCGATCGCCAGGCGGAACACCGCCGGAGCGATCGCCGGCACGCTGCCGTTGCCCGGTCCGCTTCCCGCGCCGGAGTCGAGCAGCCGTCCGGCCGTCTCGGCCGCGCCTCCGAGCCGCCGGGAAAGCCCCGCCGCGAGGAGGCCGCCGAGCGCGCCGACGCCGATCGAGCCGCCCACGGTGCGGAAGAAGGGCACGAGGCTGGTCGCCACGCCGCGCTCGCGCTCCGGGACGACACTCTGAATCGCGAGGACCTGCGACATCGAGGACGGTCCCAGGCCGGCGCCCACCACCGCGCAGGCTGCCGAGATCCATGGAACCGAGGCGTTGAGCCACGCCGCGACCACGAGTCCCGCGAGACCCACGAGGATCAGGATCGCCCCCAAGCGCGCCGTGCGGCGGAAGCCGAAGCGGACGATCAGGCGCGCCGCGACCGTCGCCGAGATCGCCCAGAGAAAGACCAGCGGCGTGACGACGGCCCCGGCGGAGCCGGCGGTCCCGCCGCGAGCGCCCTGCACGAAGAGCGGCACGAACGTGTCGATGCCGTAGATCGTGGTGCCCAGGAGCACGCCGCCCAGGTACGGCGCGGCCGTCCGCATGTGCCGGAAGAGCGAGGGCGGGATCAACGGGTGCGTACGCCGGGTCTGGAGACGCACGAAGGTCGCGAGCGAGGCGGCCGCCTCCGCGAGCAGCGCACCGCGCGCCAACGGGCTCAGCCCGCCGGCGCCGGGACGCTGGAGCAGGGCGAAGAGCAAGGCCGTCACGCCCGCCCCGAGACTCAGGGCTCCGGCCAGGTCGAGGGGGTCGGGAAGAGTGGCGCGCGACTCGATCATCTGCGTCGCGACGAGCGTGAACGCGACGATCCCGAGGGGAATGTTGATCGTGAAGATCGAGCGCCACCCGAAGGTCACCGTCATCCACGCGCCCAGCAGCGGGCCGATCAGGCTTGCGGCGCCCCAGACGCTCGAGAAGAGGCCCTGCACCCTGGCCCGTTCCTCGAGCGAGTAGAGATCGCCGGAAACCGTGAGCGCGATCGGAATCAGGCCCGCCGCGCCCAGGCCCTGGAGCGCCCGCGCCGCGATGAGCTGCGGCATCGACCGGGCGAGGCCGCAGGCGATCGCGCCGGTGAGGAAGACCGCGATCGCCACGAGCAGGATGCGCCGCCGGCCGTAGATGTCAGCGAGGCGGCCGTAGATCGGCATCATGACCGTGGACGTCAGGAGGTAGATCGAGAAGACCCAGGAGTAGAGCGGCAGACCTCCCAGGTCCCCGATGATCGTCGGCATGGCCGTCGAGACGACCGTCGACTCGAACGAGGCCAGCGCGGTCACGAGCACGAGGGCGAGCGTCACGCGGCGCCGGCGTTTCGGGTCGAAGCGGGGCGGGGTCATCGCGGCGGGAGAGTATAGAGTCTCCGCATGCGCGTCCTCGCCGGGACGAGCGGATTCTCGTACAAGGAGTGGAAGGGGAGCTTCTACCCCGAGGACCTGCCGGCCGACGCCATGCTCCGTTACTACGGCGAGCGCCTGCCCGCCGTCGAGATCAACAACACGTTTTACCGGATGCCGAAACCGGCGCTTCTCGAGGGCTGGGCCGCCGAGGTGCCGGAGGGTTTCCGCTTCGTGCTCAAGGCCTCGCAGCGCATCACGCACCACAAGCGCCTCAAGGACGCCGGGGAGGAGGTCGCGTACTTTTTCCAGGTCGCCGCGACCCTCGGCGGCCGGCTCGGCCCCGCGCTCTTCCAGCTCCCGCCCAACCTCAAGAAGGACCTGCCGCGGCTGGCGGACTTCCTGGCGCTCCTGCCGGAGGGCTCGCGCGCGGCGTTCGAGTTCCGCCATGCCTCCTGGTTCCAGGACGACGTGTTCGAGGCCCTGCGCGCGCGCGGCGCGGCGCTCTGCGTCGCGGAGGACGAAGAGCTCGCGACGCCCCTCGTCGCGACCGCCCCGTGGGGGTACCTGCGCTTGCGCCGGCAGGATTACGACGACGGCGCGGTCGGCGCCTGGGCGGAGAAGATTCGCGGCCAATCCTGGGGCGAGGCGTTCGTCTTCTTCAAGCACGAGGACGCCGGCGCGGGACCGCGGCTGGCCGCCGAGCTTCTGAGGCGTCACGCTGGGACGGGCGCGTGAGGCTCAACCGGCTGGGCCGCGCCTCGATGAACAACCCGGCCCGCGCCTGGCTGCAGAGGAAGTACATCGGGCGGCTCTTCGAGCGCCTGGGCGGGCGCGTCCCGTCGGGTCGAGTCCTCGAGGTGGGCTGCGGGCGCGGCGCGGCCGTCGAGACGCTTCGTCACCGCTTCGGGGCGCGGGAGGTCGTCGCGCTCGACGTGGACCTGCGCATGATCGCCCGCGCGCGCCGGCTTCTCCGGACGGGCAAGGACGGCCGGCGCCTCGTGATCGCCGACGTCACCGCGATCCCAGCCGCCGACGCCACCTTCGACGCGGTCTTCGACTTCGGAGCGATCCACTTCGTCGCGGATTGGGGACGCGCGCTCGACGAGGTCCGGCGGGTCTTGCGTCCGGGCGGCCGCTACTTCTTCGAATGGGTCACGGGCCGGGTGCTGCGGTCCCTGTATCCGCTGGCGGCCGAGGGCTTCGAGCGGATGCGCGCCCCGAGCCCCGAGGCTCTCCTGGCCGCTTTGGAGGAGCGAGGGATCCGAGTCGGGAGCGACTTCGCGCGGCCGCGGGTCGCGGCCTCGGTGACGTCCCTCGTGGGCGACGTGATCGGCGTGGGGCGCGTCTCTACGGGTTGAGGCGCCCCGTCAGTTTCGCCAGCGCCCCCTGCAGATCAGGCTTCAGGGTCAGGACGGGCGCGAGGGGATCCTCCTCGAGTCTCTTCATGCGCGCCGGGAGCGTTTCGATCGTGAACCTGGAGACGTCGAGCTTCGGGCCGACCTCGCTCCACCGCAAAGGCGCCGAGCACGTGGCACCGGGCACGGGCCGGGCCGAGAACGGTCCGGCGATCGTCTTGCCGTGGCCGTTCTGGAGGAAGTCGAGGTAGACCTTGCCTTCGCGCGCGCCCAGCATCCGGGCGGTCGTCGCGACGTCGCGGTGGCGCTGCTCGACGACCTTCGCCAGGATCTCGCCCAGCGTGCGGGACTCGGCGTGCGTGCACTGTCCGCCGAGCGGGATGAGCACGTGGAGCCCGGTCGCTCCGCTGGTCTTGGCGAAGCTCGGAAGGCCGATCTCCTCGCACACCTCATGGATCGCCCGGGCGATCTTGACGACGTGCGTAAACGGCGCGCCCTTGGGATCCAGGTCCAGGATGCACCAGTCCGGCCGCTCCGGCGCGGCGACGCGGCTGGCCCAGACGTGGAGCGGGATCGAACCGAGGTTCGCGACATAGAGGAGCGTCTCGAGGTCGTCGCACACGAAGTAGTCGATCTCGCGCTCGGCGTGCTCGCTCCAGATGCGCTCGAGCCGGATCCACCCCGGCGCGAAGGAGGGGGCGTCCTTCTGGAAGAACGACTTGCCGTGGATCCCGTCCGGATAGCGCGTCATGACGACCGGCCGGTCCTTCAGGTACGGCAGCAGCCACGGCGAGATCGCGCGGTAGTACTCGATGAGGTCGCCCTTCGTGTACCCCTCCTCGGGCCAGAAGACCTTGTCGAGGTTCGAGAACGGAACGGTCTTTTCCGGAAGCTCCACCGCCTGCGCCGAGGCTCCGGCGGTCGGGCCCGCCTGCGCCGAGGCTCCGGCGGTCAGGGTCGGCGGTTCCTCGGAGTGGACCCCGTCCGGCTCGGGAACGCACTCCTGGATGGTCTTGTCGTCGCGGAAGCGCAGAAACGCCGGGTGGCGCAGCAGGCCCTCGCCGGTCCGCTCCTTAAAACGCACTTCGCAGACGAGCTCCGGCTCGACCCAGACGTGGCCCCGACCCGTCGGAACCGCTCCCGAGAAGGCGGGAGTTTCGCGAACGCGTTTCTCGAGCCGCGCGAACGTCTCGTCGAGCTGCTTTTGCGAAAACCCGGTCCCGACGCGCCCGGCGTACACCAGCCCTCCGTCCTGCCACGAGGCCAGGTGCAGCGCGCCGAACCCCGTGCGCGCGCCGTCGGGCTTCGTGTAGCCGACCACGGCGAAGTCCCCCGAGCGATCCAGCCGCACCTTGACCCAGTCGGCGGAGCGGCCGGAGCGGTAGGGGCCGTCGGCTCTCTTTCCGACGACTCCCTCGAGGCCCATCTCGCCGGCGGCGGCGAGCAGGCCTTCGCCCTTCTCCTCGACGTGGTCGGCGAAGCGTACCGGCCCGGCGCGGGGGAGCAGCCGTTCGAGCAGCGCCTTGCGCGTCGACAGCGGCAGACCGCGAAGGTCGTAGTCCTCGAACGCGAGCAGGTCGAAGGCGAAGAGGCTCGCCGGCAGCTCCACCCCCGCGCGCTCGATGTCGGGCCGGCGCTGAAGAAGCGCGCGCTTCTGGAGAAGGCCGAAGCGCGGCCGCCCCGACTCGTCGAGCACGACCACCTCGCCGTCGAGGACGAAGGACTCGAACGGGAGCGCGCCCAGGGCCCGCGCGATCTCGGGGAATGTGGCCGTCGAGTCCATCCCGTGGCGAAAGCGGAGGCGCGCGGCTCCGTCCTCGCGCGCAGCGAGAAGCCGGTAGCCGTCGTACTTGAGCTCCCAGAGCCAGCCGGGTTGGGTGAACGCTTTATCGCGGGGTTCGGCGAGCATGAGATCCACGTCGGACACGCGCACAGCGCGCCGCGGGGCCTTCAAGCGCGAAAGCTCGTCTCGGATCTCCGCCGCCCGGCTCGCGCCGGAGGCGATCTCCTCGAGCGTGAGACCCGAGAAGACGGATTCCTGCGGGTAACCCGCCTCGGTCCCCTTGCGCGCCCAGCCGTCGCGCTCCTTGATGAGGAGCCACTCCTTGCCTGTGTCGCCTTTCTGCTTCGACTTCAGCCGCACCAGGGTCCACTTGCCGCGCAGCTTGTAGCCGTGGAGCTCGAAGAGGAGCTTTCCCTTGCGCAGGCCTTCCTCCAGGTCGGCCAGCGCGGTCCAGCGCCCCTGGTCCCAGACGATGACTTCGCCCGCGCCGTAGTTGCCGTCCGGGATCACCCCTTCGAAGTCGGCGTACTCGACCGGGTGGTCCTCGACCTCCACGGCCAGCCGTTTCTCGGCGGGGTCGGGCGAGGGGCCCTGGGGGACGGCCCAGGACTTCAGGACTCCGCCCCACTCCAGGCGGAAGTCGTAGTGGAGCCTCCTGGCCGCATGTTTCTGCACCACGAAGAGATGCGGGCGGTTCTCGCCCCCCCGGCCGAAGGGCTCGGGGGTTGAATCGGCGGACCGCTTTTCCCTGTATTTCTCGAGGGGCAACTTTTATGGCTCCGCGGCCATGTTACATTTGTCGGTCGCTAAACCTATGAGCGCAAGGCCGATAGCGTCAGGGACGATTTCCTTCGGGCTGGTTTCGATCCCGGTCAAGCTCTACGCTGCCTCCGACGCCTCCGCCGGGATCTCCTTCAACATGCTGCACGCCAAGGACTCGGCTCGCCTGAAGCAGCAGTACATCTGCACCAAGGACGGCGAGATCGTGCCGCGCGACCAGATGGTCAAGGGGTACGAGTTCTCCAAAGACCGCTACGTCACGTTCACGCCCGAGGAGCTCAAGGCTCTGGAGGAGCAATCCACGCAATCGATCGAGGTCGTGGAGTTCGTTCCGATCGCGAAGGTCGATCCGGTGTACTTCGAGCGGACGTACTACGTGGGTCCGGACAAGGGCGGGGCCAAGGCCTACGCCCTCCTGTCCGTGGTCATGAAGGAAACCGGTCGCGTGGCGCTCGCGCGCTACGCCGCCCGCGGCAAGATGTACCTTGTGATGCTCCGCCCCTTCGAGGGTGGCATCGTGATGCAGCAGCTCCTCTACGCCGACGAAGTGCGGCCCTTCGCGGAGGTCCCGCTCGAGCCGTCGGACGTGAACCCGAAGGAGCTCGACCTCGCCAAGCTCCTCGTTCAACAGCGGGCCGCCGACGCGTTCAAACCCGAGACCTACGAGGACGACGTGAAGAAGCGGGTCCTGGGCCTGATCCAGAAGAAGGTCGAGGGGGAGGACATCTCGATCGTGCCGGCCGAACAGGGCGGCGGCCAGATCATCGACTTGATGGAAGCGCTGAAGGCCAGCCTGTCGAAGAAGTCCGCCTCCGCCAAGGCTTCGGCGGGCGAGCCCGAGGCGAAGGCCGTGCCGTCTCCCAAGGCGGCCTCCCGGGCCGGCGACAATGCGTCCGCGCGCAAGCCCGCCAAGCGCGCGCCGGGCCGGGTCGCCCAGATCCGGACGGAGGCGGGCCGCAAGGCGTAGCCGCAGCGCCTTGAAGGGCTACTCGACCTCCGAAGTCGCGAAGCTCCTCGGGCTGTCCCAACCTCAGGTTCGCGGCTACGTGCGGGCGGGGTTCCTGGCTCCGGTGCGGGGCTCCCGGGGCGAGCTCTCGTTTTCCTTTCAAGACCTGGTCTTCCTGCGCACCGCCCGGGGTCTGATGGCCGCGCGCGTGCCCGCGAAACGCATCCGCGCCGCCCTTCGAAAGCTCAACGGCCAGCTTCCCGAGGGCCGCCCGATCACGGCCGTGCGGATCGCGGTCGAGGGCAGCCGAATCGTCGTCGAGGACGGCGCCCGGCGCTGGCAGCCGGAATCCGGCCAGATCCTCTTCGACTTCGGCGTGGCGGACCTGGCGAAGAAGGTCGCGCCGATGGTGCGCCGCGCGTACCGCGAAGCGCAGGAGGAAGGACCGGAATTCTCCGCCGACGACTGGTTCGAGTGGGGATGCGAGCTCGAGCCGGGCTCGCCGGAAGAGGCGATCACCGCCTACCGACAGTCGATCGAGCTCGATCCGGAGCACGCCGACGCGCACGTGAATCTGGGGCGGCTACTGCACGAGGCCGGCGACGCCGCGGGCGCCGCGCCGCACTACGAGGCCGCGCTCGCCTCGCGGCCCGACGACGCCACGGCCGCCTTCAATCTCGGCGTCGCGCTGGAAGATCTCGGGAAACTGCCCGAGGCTCTGCTCGCGTACCAGAAAGCCGTGCGGCTCGACCCGGCGAACGCGGACGCGCACTTCAACGCGGCCGCGCTCGCCGAGAAGCTGGGGCGCACGGCCGAGGCGTTGCGCCACCTGCGGACGTACCGCAAGCTGACCCGGCGATAGGCCTGGTCACGTGGGTCGGGAGCCGTTGTGAGAGACTGCCGCCGTTCCATGAACCGTTCGCGAACCCCCGCCGCCGCAGCATTCCTCGCCCTGGCGCTTCTGGCCGGCCCGGGCCTCGCGGCGCGCGCG
>JBASRI010000162.1:0-4840 GCA_049273755.1 Thermoanaerobaculia bacterium | reverse complement strand
CGGGACAACAGGTCCCCCAGCGGATCGGCGACCGGCTCGAGGAAGGCCTCCGGCAGCCCCGCCGGCGGCACGACGCCGAGGGCGTCCCGCAACCTGCCGGCGTCTTCCGCGGCGGCGAAGCGCTCCTCCCCCGCGATCGTCACGCGGATGACGCGCCGTTCGCGCATCAACGCCGCGAGCCACCGCGGCGCCTCGTCGAGAGACGCGCGCGCCCGGATCTCCTCTTCGGTCAGGTCCCCGAGCGAGAGCAGCAGGTCGTGCAGGCCGTCGGCGTGGCGTGCGCCGTTGCCCACCAGGCGCTGGAGCGACCGTTCCAGGCTCTCGATCGCCTCGGCGTCGAGGAGCTCCCGGAGCTCCTCTTCGCCGAGAAGCTCCTTCAACTGCGCCTGGTCGACCGAGAGCGCCTGCGCCCGACGCTCCGCCAGAGGCGCGTCGCCGTCATAGATGAAGTTGGCCACATAGGAGAAGAGCAGCGACGCCGCGAAAGGCGATGGCGTTCGCGAGTCCACGGTCGTCACACGGATCCGGCGGTTTTCGATCCGCCGCAGCACGTCCACGGTCGCCGGCAGGTCGAAGACGTCCCGCAGAACCTCCCGATAGGTCTCGAGCAGGATCGGGAACGAGCCGTAACGGGAGGCCACGGCGAGCAGGTCCGCCGCGCGCTTCCTTTGCGCCCAGAGAGGACTGCGCCTCCCGGGATGGCGCCGGGGCAGCAGGAGCGCCCGCGCCGCGTTCTCCCGGAACCGCGCGGCGAAGAGCGAGGTCTCGCCGAGACTGCGCACCACGAGATCCTCGATCTCGTCGGAAGCTGGCAGCAGGAGCGAGAGCTCCGGAGGCTCGTCGGACTCGGGCAGACGAAAGACGATGCCGTCGTCGGACCAGATGGCCTCGACGTCGGCGCCGCTGCCCTCCTTGAGCCGGGCCAGCGCGGCCGTGGCCCACGGCGCGTGGACGCGCGCGCCGAACGGCGACAGGACGCAGACCCGCCAGTCACCGATCTCGTCCCGGTACCGCTCGACGACGATCGTGCGGTCGCTCGGCACGACGTCGGTTGCCGCCTTCTGCTCGGCGAGGTAGGCGACGAGATTGGAGGCCGCGCGTTCGTCCAGACCGCTCTCCTCGGCGAGGCGGCGAACGGCCTGCGCCGGAGGCTCCGAGGAGAGTCTCCGCGCGAGCTCCCCGATCGCTTCGCCGAACTCGGGCGGGCGGCCCGGCCGGTCACCGTGCCAGAATGGCATCTTCCCCGGCTCTCCCGGCGCCGGCGTCACGAGGACGCGGTCGTGCGTGATGTCGTCGATCCTCCAGGAAGAAGCGCCCAGCACGAACACGTCGCCCGGCTGAGACTCGAAGACCATCTCTTCGTCGAGCTCGCCCACGCGGAAGCTCTTCCGGGGGTCGTTGCCCGCGAGGAAGACGCCGTACAACCCGCGGTCCGGAATCGTGCCCGCGTTGACAACTGCGACGCGCTTGGCGCCCTCGCGCCCGCGCACGCGCCCGCGCACTCGGTCCCAGGTGATTCGGGGCTTGAGCTCGGCGAACTCGTCCGAGGGGTAGCGCCCCGAGAGCATGTCGAGAACGCCCTCGAACGAGGCCCGGGGCAGCTCGGCGAACGGCGCCGCGCGGCGCACCAGCGCGTAGAGCTCCTCGACGCCGATCTCTCCGGAGGCCGCGATCGCGACGACTTGCTGCGCCAGGACGTCGAGCGGGTTGCGCGGGTAGGCGGTCTCCTCGACCTTCCCTTCGCGCATGCGGGCGGTGGCAGCCGCCGCCGCGAGGAGATCTCCCCGGTACTTCGGGAAGAGGATCCCCCGGGAGACCTCGCCGACGGAATGGCCCGCGCGGCCGATCCGCTGGAGCCCCGAGGCGATCGAGGGCGGCGCCTCGATCTGGATCACGAGGTCGACCGCTCCCATGTCGATGCCGAGCTCGAGCGAGGAGGTCGCGACGATCGCGGGCAGCACGCCGCGTTTGAGGCGATCCTCGATCTCCTGCCGTTTCTCACGCGCGACCGAGCCGTGGTGGGCGAGCGCGATCTCCTCGCCCGCCGTCTCGTTCAACGCCGCCGCGAGCCTCTCGGCCAGACGCCGGCTGTTGGCGAAGATCATCGTGGAGCGATGCGCGCGCACGAGCTCGACCAAGCGCGGGTAGATCGAGGGCCAGATCGAGCGCCGCGTCGGGCCACGGGCCGCCGGGCCCGACGGGATCTCCTCGATCTCTTCACCCATTCGCGCCATGTCCTCGACCGGAACCTCGACCTTGACCTCGAGCTGCTTGCGCGATCCGGCGTCCACGATCTCGACGGGGCGCGGCGACCAGACGGAGCCCCTGCGCCCGGAGATTTCCCCTCCGCCGAGCAATCGCGCGATCTCCTCGAGCGGCCGCTGGGTGGCGGACAACCCGATCCGCTGGAGCGGCGGGCGCCCGGCGCGGAGAGCCTCCAGCCGCTCGAGCGAGACGAAGAGGTGCGCTCCCCGCTTGCTTGCCGCGATCGCGTGGATCTCGTCGACGATGACCGTCTCCACGGAGGACAGCATCTCCGCGGCCTGCGACGTCAGGAGCAGGTAGAGCGACTCGGGCGTCGTGATCAGGATGTCGGGGGGCGTGCGCGCGATCCGCGCGCGCTCGACCGCGGGCGTGTCCCCCGAGCGGATGGCAACCGCAGGCAGCCGATGCTCGATGCCCATGCGCGCCGCAGCGCCGGTGATGCCGGCGATCGGGGATCGGAGATTGCGCTCGACGTCCACCGCGAGCGCCTTCAGCGGCGAGACGTAGAGGACGCGCAACCGCTCCTTCTTCGCCGGCTCGGGCGAGAACATGAGGCGATCGATCGCCGCCAGAAACGCCGCGAGGGTCTTGCCCGAGCCCGTCGGCGCGAGCAGAAGCGTCGAGCGCCCCGCGAGGATCGGCGGCCAGCCCCTCTTCTGCGCTCCCGTGGGCTCGGGGAACGACGCGCGGAACCAGTCCTGGACGGCAGGGCGAAAGCCCGAGAGAGCGTCGCGGCTCACCCGCCGGATTCTAGGTTAGGGCTAGGATAAGAGCCTCATGTCCGACCCGAAGATCGGCGCGGCTTTCCTCGAGGACGCCGTCCTGCAGCTCCGAAAGTACAAGGGCCTCGCCGACAAAGCTCTGGCGCAGGTCGCCGACGCGGACCTCTTCCGCACGCTCGATCCCGAGTCCAACAGCATCGCCGTCATCCTCAAGCACGTCGCGGGCAACATGCGCTCGCGCTGGACCGATTTCCTGACGACCGACGGCGAGAAGGCGGACCGCAACCGCGACGGCGAGTTCGAGCTCGGCGCCGGCGACTCGAAGGCGCGCGTTCTCGAGCGCTGGGAGGCCGGCTGGACGCTGCTCTTCGACACACTCGCGAAGCTCTCGCCCGAGGATCTCCTCCGCACCGTCGCGATCCGGGGCGAGCCCCACACCGTGCTCCAGGCGATCGACCGGCAGCTCGTTCACTACGCCTACCACGTCGGTCAGATCGTGTTTCTGGCGCGGCACTTCGCGGGCGCCCGGTGGACATCCCTCTCGATCCCGAAGGGCAAGTCCCGCGAGCTCGACGTGTCCAAGGACGGCAGGCCGTATGTTTTGCGCTGAGGTGCTCGTATGTGGAAGCCTTCGATCGCCACGCTCGCCCTCTCCGCCGCGTGCGCCGCGCTCCCCGTCTTCGCCGTAGAACCCCCTCTGACCCTCTCCCACGCGGGCTGCGCCGCTCCCGGCGACCCGGTGGACCCGCTACTGCTGGAGCGGCCGACCACGTTGAAGTCCGACATCGGCCAGGTGCACCAGAAGGTCACGACGGCTTCCGCCGACGCCCAGGCCTTCTACGACCAGGGTCTGACGGACCTCCACCACTACGTCTTCATCGAAGCGGCCCGCTCGTTCCGTCAGGCGCTGCGGTCGGACCCCGGCTGCGCGATGTGCTGGATGGGTCTGGCGCGCGCCGAGCAAGGGCTGGAGCGCCCGGACGCGACGGCCGCCGGGATCACCAGGGCGAAGGAGCTCGCGCCGAAGGCCTCGCCGCGGGAGCAGACCTTCATCGCCCTGCGCGCGCAGCAGATCGAGGCCCAGGCCGCGGCGCCGTCCGAGGAGAAGGAGAAGCATGCCGCCTACAAAGCCGCGCTCGACGCAGCCCTCGCCGTCTCCCCGGACGACGCAGAGCTCTGGATTCTACGGGGCAACGGGGAGGAGCCGGGGCCCTGGGGCCGCGGGCAGTTCGGCGGCGCGGCCTCGATCGCCTTCTACGAAACCGCCCTCGTGCGCTCGCCCGGCCACCTGGGCGCGCATCACTACCTCGTCCATTCCTTCGAGAACATCGGCCACCACGCGGAGGCCGCAGCGCACGGAAAAATCTACGCCGGGGCAAGCCCCGGGGTCGCGCACGCCCAGCATATGTACGGCCACGTCTTGCCGCGCTTGAACCGGTGGCAGGAGGCGCTCGCGCAGTTCGAGAAAGCCGACGCGATCGAGGAGGCCTACGCGAGGACGGAGCACCTGCGGCCGGGCGACGACTGGCACCACCTTCACAACCTGCAGCTTCTGGGCTACACGTACCTGCGCCTGGGCCGGGCGGCGGACGCGGAGAAGACGTTCCGCCTCGCCTTCGACACTCCGGCACGTCTCCCCTACCGGGGCTGGCCGCAGGCAAGCCTCGCGGAGCTGGCGCTGTTGTCGGGCCGGCCCGAGGAGGCGCTCGCGATCGCCCGCGCCCTCCAGACGCCGACCCGCACGATCTCGGCGCACGTGGCCGGAGCCGTCGTCGAGGGCGAGGCGCTGCTCGCGTTGGGACGCGCGAACGAAGCAAAGGGCGCCGCCGCCCGCGCCCACGAGCTTCTCGAGC
>JBASRI010000506.1:0-5560 GCA_049273755.1 Thermoanaerobaculia bacterium | reverse complement strand
CGCAGCTGCCCAAGGGTGTCGAGATGGTGATGCCCGGGGACAACGTGAACCTGGAGATCAACCTCATCACCCCCATCGCCATGGAGAAGGGCCTGCGCTTCGCCATCCGCGAAGGCGGCCGCACCGTAGGGGCGGGCACCATCGTGGAAATTTTGGAGTAGCACGAGGAGCGTAGGGGCGGGGCTTGACCCCGCCCGCGAGCAATCATGCAAGAAACCATCAGCCTGGCCTGTTCCGAGTGCAAGCGCCGGAACTACACGACGACGAAGAACAAGAAGACCAACACGGAGAAGCTGGAGCGGGCGAAGTACTGCCGCTTCTGCCGCAAGCACACGGCGCACAAGGAAGGAAAGGTCTGAGGACGCGAGGGCTAATAACGTTTAAGCGTTTAGGGGTGTAGCTCTAATTGGTAGAGCGGCGGTCTCCAAAACCGTAGGTTGGGGGTTCGAATCCCTCCACCCCTGCCATTGACAGACAGCAGGAAGCAGGAATCAAGGAACATGGTGCCGGTAAAAGAATGGTGGCCGCGGACCCGGGACTTCTTCCGAGAAGTCTGGGTCGAGATGAAGAAGGTGAGCTGGCCAGGAAAGAACGAGGTCGTCGGCACGACGGTCGTCGTGATCGTGGCCTGCTTCCTCTTCGGCTTCTACCTCTTCTTGGTCGACAGCGCGCTGTCCTGGATGGTCGACCGGATCTTCCGGGCGGTGGGGGTGGTTTCCTGATGATTACCGAGACGAACGTCAAGAACTGGTACATCGTTCACACCTACTCCGGCTTCGAGGAGCGTGTGCGCCAGAACCTGCGCCAGCGGATCGAGGCAATGGGCATGCAGGAGAAGTTCGGCGACATCCGCATTCCGACCGAGACGCTGGTCGAGATGAAGGGCGGAAAGCGCCGGGAGATCCAGCGCAAGTTCTTCCCGGGCTACATCATCGTCGAGATGGAGATGTCCGACGAGGCCTGGCATCTCGTCAAGAACACTCCGAAGGTGACCGGGTTCGTCGGATCGGGCAAGGAGCCCACGCCGCTGACGAGCGAGGAGGTCGAGCAGATCCTCCACCGGGTCACCTCCACGAAGGAGAAGCCCAAGCCCAAGCACACGTTCGAGAAGGGCGAGCACGTCCGGATCACGGACGGCCCCTTCACGAACTTCACGGGCGTGGTCGAGGAGATCAACCTCGACCGCTCGACGCTGAAGGTCATGGTCACGATCTTCGGCCGCTCGACACCGGTCGAGCTCGAATTCCTGCAGGTCCAGAAGCTGTAAGCGAGGAAGAAGAGAGATGGCCAAGAAGATCACCGGCTACGTCAAGCTCCAGATCCCGGCGGGGGAGGCGACTCCCGCGCCGCCGGTCGGTCCCGCCCTGGGCCAGCAGGGCGTCAACATCATGGACTTCTGCAAGAACTTCAACGCGAAGACCGCGTCGCAGAAGGGCCTGATCATCCCGGTGGTGATCACCGTGTTCGCCGACCGGTCGTACAGCTTCATCACGAAAACGCCTCCCGCGGCGATCCTGCTGCTCAAGGCGGCGGGCGTGCCGAAGGGCTCGGGGACGCCGAACAAGGAGAAGGTCGGCAGGGTCACGAAACAGCAGGTCGAGGAGATCGCGAAGACGAAGCTCCCGGACCTGAACGCGGCGGATCTGCCCGCCGCCATCCGCGTGGTCGAGGGGACCGCGCGCAGCATGGGAATCGAAGTCGTATAGCGGAAGACTCGGACGGAGGCAGGGGCGCAAGCAGTCGGAGATCGAGCCTCGACTCGATCGTTTGCACGACGAAGGAGGATGATGGCGAGTAGCGGAAAGAAATTCCGGGCGGCCAAGGCGAAGGTCGAGAGCCGTCCGTACGAGCTGGCCGAGGCGGTCAAGCTGGTGCGCGACGTGCGGTACGCGAAGTTCGACGAATCCGTCGATCTTGCGATGCTGCTCGGCGTCGACCCGAAGCACGCCGACCAGATGGTCCGCGGGACCGTGGTTCTGCCCCACGGAACCGGCAAGTCGAAGCGCGTCGCGGTCATCGCCGGCGCGGAGAAGGCCAAGGAAGCCCAGGAGGCGGGGGCGGATCAGGTCGGCGCCGAGGACCTGGTGGACAAGATCCAGAACGGGTTTCTCGAGTTCGAGGCCCTCGTGGCGACGCCGGACATGATGCGGCTCGTCGGCAAGCTCGGAAAGGTGCTGGGCCCCAAGGGCCTGATGCCGAACCCGAAGGCCGGCACCGTGACGATGGACGTTGCAAAGGCGGTCAAGGAGATCAAGGGCGGCAAGATCGAGTTCCGCGTGGACAAGACGTCGATCATCCACGCTCCGATCGGAAAGATCTCTTTCGACGAGAAGAAGCTGGAGGAGAACGCTTCGGCGTTCATCCGGGCCGTGCTCAAGGCGAAGCCCGCCGCGGCCAAGGGGAAGTACTTCCGGACCGTCTCCGTCTCCTCGACGATGGGGCCGGGCGTCGAGATCGACACCGCGTCGATCGAGGCCACGTAAGGCGAGCGGGGGACAACGATGAAGCGAACCGAGAAAACGGAAATGGTCGAGGCCCTGAGCCAGGACCTGGCCCGGTCGACGAACGCGATCCTGTTCGCCTTCGCCGGCCTGAAGGTGCCCGAGGTGACGGAACTGCGCCGCCAGGTGCGCGGGACGCAGTCGAAGTACCTTGTCGTGAAGAACACGTTGGCGCTGCGGGCCACCAAGGGCAGCCCGCTCGAGGCGGTCGCCGAGCATTTCAGCGGGGCGACGGCGGTGGCCTACAACCGCTCGAGCCCGGTCGCCCTGGCCAAGGTGCTGACGGCCTTCGCCAAGACGAACCCCAACCTGGTGTTCAAGGCTGCGGTGATCGAAGGGCGGGCCGTGCCGGCCGCCGAGATCCGGACGATCGCGGAGATGCCGTCGCGCGAGGAGCTCGTGGCGAAGCTCCTGTTCATCCTGCAGTCGCCGATGCGCCGCCTGGTGACGGCTTTGAACGGACCCGTCCGCAATCTTGCGGGCGTCGTGTCCCAGATCGCGGATCAGAAGTCGAAAGCCGGGCCGGCCGACGCCGCGCCTGCCAACTGAGTTTGCAAGGAAAAGAGGAGAGGTAACGACCATGGCGATGTCCACAGAAAAGATGGTGAACGAGATCAAGGGGATGACGGTCCTCGAGCTGAACTCCTTCGTGAAGGCGCTCGAGGAGGAGTTCGGCGTCTCGGCGGCCGCGATGGCGATGCCAGTGGCGGCGGCGAGCGGCACAGCGGCCGCGGCGGCGGCTCCGGCCGAGGAAGAGCAGACCGAGTTCACCGTCCAGCTGGTGTCGGCCGGCGACAAGATCAAAACGATCAAGGCCGTCCGCGAAGTCACGAGCCTGGGCCTCAAGGAAGCCAAGGACCTCGTCGACGGGGCTCCGGGCGTCCTGAAGGAAGGTGTCACGAAGGACGAGGCGGCCGCGATCAAGAAGAAGTTCGAGGAAGTGGGCGCGAAGGTGGAGATCAAGTAGCCATTCGCTCCCCTGGGAATAGCCGATTGTTGTCCTTGGTGACCGCCCCCGCGGACGGCGGCCCGGGGTGTCTTTCGTCGGGCCTGTTTCGTTCCCGTGTCTGGGTGCTCAATTGCGAGGGCGCGAAGCGTCCCTCGCGCTGAACGGAGTCCTTCAATGAGTGAGGTGGCTGTGTCGGAAGAGCGGAAGAACTTTTCGAAGATCCGCTCTTTCATGGATCTTCCGAACCTGATCGACGTCCAGCGCCGGTCGTACGAGCGGTTTCTGCAGATGAACCTGCTCCCCGAGGAGCGGGACCAGTCGGGTCTGCAGGCCGTTTTCACGAGCGTCTTCCCGTTTTCGGACTTTCGCGGCGCCTGCGAGCTCCAGTTCGTCAAATACGCGATCGGCAACTGGGAGTGCAAGTGCGGCCGGTTGAAGGGCCTGGAGCACCTGCGCATGGACTGTCGCTCCTGCGGCGCCCGGATCGTGACCGCGCACCCGCACGAGGAGGTCGTCTCCTGCGACAAGTGCGGCGCCCAGAATCCCAACAAGGTGACCCTCTGTGACGTCTGCGGCAACCCCGTCGACCTGCGGATGAAGTACTCCGTGGCCGAGTGCCAGGAGCGGGGCATGACCTACTCCGTCCCGCTGAAAGTGACCTTCCGCCTGTTCGTCTACGACAAGGACCCCGACACGGGCGTCAAGACGATGCGGGACGCCAAGGAAGAGGAGGTCTTCTTCGGCGACATCCCGCTGATGACCGAGCACGGGACCTTCGTGATCAACGGCACGGAGCGCGTCATCGTGTCCCAGCTCCACCGCTCCCCGGGCGTCTTCTTCACGAAGGAGTCCGCGCACGGTTACCTGGCCAAGATCATCCCGTACCGTGGGTCGTGGGTGGAGTTCGAGTACGACCAGAAGGGCATCCTCTTCGTCCGCATCGACCGGAAGCGCAAGTTCCCGGCCACGATCTTCCTCCGCGCCCTGGGCCTCGAGACCGACGAGGCGATCCTGCGGCAGTTCTACACTTCGGTGTCGGCGCGCTTCGAGCGCGGCCGGGCGTACCTGACGGTCGGCAAGGACGTCCTCAAACAGGAGGAGCTGCGCGACCGGTACGCGCGCGTCAAGCGCGAGACCAAGCAGGTCTTCGCCGGGATCAAGCTCTCGGCCGAGGACCAGAAGGAAATCGCCCGCAAGGGCTCCATCGAGCGCTCCGTGGACGAGTCGGCCATCGAGAAGGCCTGCTTCCTGGCCGACGTCGTCGACCTCTCGACCGGCGAGGTGCTGTTCGAGGCGGGCCAGGAGCTCGGTGCGGGCGCCGTCGAGGCGCTCAAGGAGCGGGGCATCAAGGACGTCGAGATCTTCTTCCCGGACTGGGACCTCTCCTCCGACGTCCTCGTCAACACGATCCGCAAGGACACGCACAAGACCAAGAACGAGGCGATCCTCGAGATCTACCGGCGCCTCCGTCCCGGCGATCCGCCGACCTACGAGTCGGCCAAGAACCTCTTCGAGGGGATGTTCTTCGATCCCAAGAAGTACGACTTCTCGCGCGTCGGCCGCTTCAAGTTCAACATCAAGCTCGAGGCCGACTCCTCGGAGGACACGCGGACGCTGACGCCCGCGGACATCTTCCGCGTCGTCGGGTACCTGCTGCGGTTGAAGCGCGACGTCGGCCGGACCGACGACATCGACAACCTCGGCAACCGCCGCGTCCGTTCGGTCGGCGAGCTGCTCGAGAACCAGTTCCGGATCGGCCTGGTCCGCATGGAGCGGGCCATCAAGGAGAAGATGTCCGTACACCAGGACATCGACTCGGCGATGCCCCACGACCTGATCAACTCCAAGCCGGTCATCGCTTCGATCAAGGAGTTCTTCGGGTCCTCGCAGCTCTCGCAGTTCATGGACCAGACCAATCCGCTCTCCGAGGTCACGCACAAGCGGCGCCTCTCGGCCCTGGGGCCGGGCGGCCTCTCGCGCGAGCGGGCCGGGTTCGAGGTCCGCGACGTGCATCCGACGCACTACGGCCGCGTCTGCCCGATCGAGACGCCGGAAGGCCCGAACATCGGCCTGATCAACTCGCTCGCGCTTTACGCGCGCACCAACAAGT
>JBASRI010000151.1:0-2872 GCA_049273755.1 Thermoanaerobaculia bacterium | reverse complement strand
GGCGCGCGTCGTGGCAGAGGGAGCGGGAGGAGCCTCGCTCGCCGCGGCGCTGTCCCCGCGCGCTCCCGCCGGGACGGTCGTCTGCGTCGTGTCCGGCGGCAATATCGACGCCGAGAAGCTTGCCGTCATCCTGTCGGGCGGAGTTCCGTAAGCTCGCCCTAACGGAACGTCCATCCCCCCAAGAACACCAAGCTGTTCAAGCCGAGGTTCGGCAGGACGGTGCCGGCGTTGGACATGTGCGCGAACCGCCCCTCGAAGGACCATGCGCCTTCGCGGACGCGGCCGCGCACGCCGACGCTGCCCTGCAGGAGGAAGTTGAAACGCCGGTCGATCTCGTCGAGCTCGGTCAGGTCGGTCCAGCCGAACCCGGCGCCGAGCGAGACGTACGGGCGGACGCGGCCGTTTCCGAACGTGTACCGCCCGCCGAGCGGGCTGACGCCGACCATCCATCCGGCCGGGGTGAGGTACGTCGCGAAGTGGCCCTCCACGACGTACTCGAATCGGTCGCCCAGCGGAAAGGCGACTGCCGGGGCGAACAGCAGCACCTGCTCCTCCGAGCGGCCCCGATTGAGTTTGACCGAAAAGCCGTAGCCCGCGGAAAACGACCAGCGCACGTCGCGGTCCGATTTGGGACCGGCCGCGCTCTGTGCCGCGAGCGAGGCCGCCTCCAGGAGAACCGCCGTCCCGACGGCGAACCCGAGGCGTGGCCTCATCGTCCTGCGTCGACGCCCGGCGGTCCCTTCCGCCGCTCCTCGAGCTCCTCGAGAGTTTTCGGCCAGTCCCCGCGCAGAAGCTGCGAGAGCGCGCGGTCGGCCAGGAGCTTGCCTCCGGTCTGACACGTCGCGCAGTAGTTGGACTCGTTCTCCGCATACACGATCCGCTGCACCGGGGAGCCGCAGACCGGGCAGGGCTTCCCGTAGCGCCCATGCACCGCCATCCCCTCGCGAAAGGCCGTGACCTTTTCCGGGAACGCCCTCGCCGCGTCGGCCACGAAGCGCCCGGCCCAGCCGGACAGCACCTCCTTCGCCGCGGCATAGAGGCGCTCGATCTCCTCCTCGGACATGCGGCGCGTCAGCCTGGCCGGCGAGAGGCGCGCACGGTGCAGGATCTCGTCGGAGTAGGCGTTCCCGATCCCCGAGAACAGGCGCGGGTCCGTCAGTGCGCGCTTGACCGTGTGGCTCTCGCGCGTCAGCGCCTCGCGGAAGCGCGGAAGCTCCGCGTCGAGCACTTCGAGGCCTCCGCGGTCGAACTCCGCCAGCGCCGCCCGTCCCGACGCCGCGTGGAGCGACGCCCGCTTCTTCGTGCTCGCCTCCGAGAGCACGAGCGCCCCGTCCTCGAAGTCGAATGCGGCCAGAGCGCCGCGGCCCCCGACCCTGACGCCCGGCTTTCTCCAGTGGAGCCGCCCGGCGACCATGAGGTGCAGGACCAGGAAGGCCTCGCCCTCGAGCTCGAAGACGATCCGCTTGCCCATCCGGGAGAGGCCGACGACGCGCCGGCCCTCGAGCTCCTCGAGCGGCGGAGAGATCGAGCGCAGGAGAAACGGGCTCGCCAGGCGCACGGACGCGAGACGCTTGCCGACGACGCGCGGCTCGAGCGCCGCGAGGTACGCCAGGATGTCCGGAAGCTCGGGCACGGCATCGAAGCTTAGCCGCTTCCCTCGATACAATCGCGGCCCGAGTGAACCCGATCACCCGCGACGCCCGGTGGCTTCAGGGGCATCACGTGGCTCCACCGCTTGACCCTGACGCGCGGCGGAAAGAGTCTCGTGCTGTCGGACGAACCGAGGGCGTCGGAGTGGGTCTCGCGAGAGGCGGGGATCGACTCGGAGTGACCCCTCAGTCCTCGTAGGACTGGCGGTACAGCAACGCCGCGTCGGCGCGAGGCGTGCGGATCTCGATCTTGTGAACGCCGGGGCCCCGCGCCGGCTTGGCGAAGACGAGCACGTAATGTCCGGTGATCGCCGAAGCGACGCGTTGCATCGCCCAGCCCGGAAACTGGTAGGTCGGAACGTAAAAGCCGCCCGTCTCGAAGGACAGCTTGCGAAGCGCTTCCTGCAACGGGTGCTGCCCGCTGCTGACGTCGAGGGTGAATACAGGCGCCTGGGCGGCGGAGAGAGCCTCTCGGGCGCGCTCGAACTCGTCGGAATAGATGACGTTGCCGAGGTGATAGTCGCCGGATTGCGCGAGGGCGTTCCAGCGGCCCACGCCCCAGCCGAAGAACAGCACGGCCTTGGATCCCTGCAGCGGGCGCAGCGCTCGCCCGATGGCAAGAAGAGCTTTCTCGATGGAGCTCGCCCCCCGTTCGTCCTCGAGAGAAAGCCGCGCCGCGATCGAGGGCTGAGGAGGATCGGCAACGCGCGCGACGTCCTCCTGGCGAAAGACGCCGCCGATCGCCTTCCGAATCGAACCGCGGTCGGCAGTGAAGTCGAGCCGTAGCCAAAGCCGGCCGCCCATGGCGAGTACCGACACCTTGTCCTCGGGCTTGAGCGAATCGACGAACTCGAGGGCCTGGCGCTTCATGCGCATCAGGCCCTCCTCTTTCTGTCCACCGACCTCCCGTTGAAACACCATGACGATGAGCCGACCCAAGGGTGCCGGAAGCGGCGTCGGTTCCCCGGTACGAATCTCTCTTGACGGCGCGGCTGTCGCGTCGCCAGTCGACGACACCCACTCCACCGACTCGATCGGGACGCGCTGGCCGTCGATGAGGAGGCTGAACTCGCGGTACTCCATCCCCTGAATGGGTGAGCCGCTCCGGTCCGTGACGTGGAGCGTGACCTCGACGCGAGAGACGGCGACCGTCTCTCGAACGGGCTCCTGCGCGGGCGACCTCGAAGCGATCGACGCGGCTCCCGCGATGAGCAGCGCAGCCC
>JBASRI010000149.1:0-2919 GCA_049273755.1 Thermoanaerobaculia bacterium | reverse complement strand
CGGTCTGCGGCACGCCCGCGGCGGTCAGCGCGGAGGTCTTCACGATCGGCGGGCGCCAGGCGTCGTGCGGCGCGAAGTCCAGCATCATCGAGAGCTGCGCCACCGCCCGGTCTGCGCCCTCGCGCTCGGACTTGTTCACGACGAAGACGTCGGCGATCTCGAGAATCCCGGCCTTGATCGCCTGTATGTCGTCGCCCAGGCCCGGCACGAGGACCACGGCCGTGGTGTCGGCCGCGCGGGCGATGTCCACTTCGTCCTGCCCGACGCCGACCGTCTCGATCAGGATCAGGTCGAACCCAGCCGCGTCGAGCACGTCCACCGCGTCTGTCGTCGCGCGGGCCAGGCCGCCGAGCGCGCCGCGGGTCGCCATGGAGCGGATGAAGACGCCCGGGTCGGTGTAGATCTCGGCCATGCGGATCCGGTCGCCCAGGATCGCGCCTCCGGTGAACGGCGAGGACGGATCCACGGCGACGATCCCGACGCGGCGGCCCCGCTTGCGATAAGCCTGCGCGAGGCGCTGGACGAGCGTGGACTTGCCGGCGCCGGAAGGCCCCGTGATGCCCACGATCCGGGCCCGGCCGGTGTCCGGAAAGAGCCGGCGCAGCAGCTCCGGCACCGCGACCGAGCCGCGCTCGACCTCCGAGATCGCGCGGCCGATCGCGCGCGGGCTGCCGGCGAGGACTCCTCGGGCGAGATCCTCGGACGCCGCCGCGGCCGCCGAGCTCATGCGCCGTCGGAGAGGAGCTGCTTGGCGATGACGATCTTCTGGATCTCGCTGGTGCCTTCGCCGATGGTGCAGAGCTTGACGTCGCGGTAGAACTTCTCGACCGGAAAGTCCTTGGTGAAGCCGTAGCCGCCGTGGATCTGGATCGCGCGCTCGGTCGCTCGCACGGCGACCTCCGACGCGTAGAGCTTGGCCTGGGCGGAGAGCTTCGTGACCGGGGTCCCCGCGTCCTTGGCCGCGGCCGCGCGCTCCGTCAGGAGGCGCGCCGCGTCGATCTCCGTGGCCATCTCGGCCAGGTAGAACTGGATGGCCTCGAACTCGCAGAGGGCCCGGCCGAACTGCCGCCGCTGCTTCGAGTAGCGCAGCGCCGCTTCGTACGCCCCGCGCGCCAGGCCGACCGACAGCGCTGCGATCGAGATGCGTCCGCCGTCCAGGACCTTCATGGAGTCCAACCAGCCCGACCCTTCCTCGCCGAGCAGGTTGGCGGCCGGGATGCGGCAATCCTCCATGACGAGCGTGCAGGTGTCGGAGGCGCGCATCCCGAGCTTGTTCTCCTTCTTGCCGACGCGAATGCCCCGGTTGTCGAGCTCGACGATGAAGGCGGAAATGCCGCGGTTGCCCTTGCCCCGGTCGGTGACGGCCATCAGCACGGCCACGCGCGCGACCGACGCGTTGGTGATGAAGTTCTTCGAGCCGTTCAGGACCCACGAGTCTCCGTCGCGCACCGCCGTCGTCTTGGTGCCGCTCGAGTCCGAGCCCGCCTCCGCCTCGGTCAGCCCCCAGGCGGCGAGCCACTCGCCCGAGGCGAGCTTGGGGATGTACTTGCGGCGCTGCGCCTCCGAGCCGAACTGGAAGATGTGGTTGGACCCGAGGCTGTTGTGGGCCGCGAGCGCGAGGGCGACCGACGGGTCCACGCTCGAAATTTCCTCCACGATCGCCTGGTAGTCCATGTAGGAGAGTCCGGAGCCGCCGTAATCCTCCGGGAACAGGACGCCGAGGAACCCGAGCTCGCCGAGCTTGCGGAAGACCTCGCGGGGAAACTCCTGAGCCTCGTCCCACTGGAGCACGTGGGGGCGGATCTCGGCTTCGAGAAAGTCGCGCAGAGTCTGGAGGATCGCCTGGCGTTCGGCCGAAACGGCGGTGGTCATTACGACGATTCTAACGCTGCCGTCCGGGGTCTGCCGTCAGCGGCCTGCCGTCTGCCGTCTGCCGTCTATCGATTCGACGGGGCAGTCGCGGTCACCGTGCTCGCCGGAACGATGTCGATTCCGGTGTAGTAGTGGCGCAGGATCGCGTCGTAGGCCTCCCCCGCCAGGGCCATGCCGTAGGAGCCGTTCTGGCACAGGCCGACTCCGTGGCCCCAGCCGCGCCCCAGAAACACGAACTCGGCCTCCGCGCCGGGGCCGTCGACCTTGGAGACCGAAAAGAGCATCTCCGGCATCTCCACGGCCTGCCGCAGATCGAAACGCTTGAACGTCGCCTCGGCGAGGTCCGTCTTCACGCGCATCTCGATCGCCCGGCCCGTGGGGCTGCGCTTGGTGATCTCGATCTCCTTGACCTCCGTGCCCGCGACGCGCCCGGCCATTCGCCGGGCGAGCTCCCGGGCCGGAACGCGGCGCACCCACTCGGTCCAGGCCGACTCCCGCTCGTACGTCGGGCCGTCGGGGTCCATCTCGACCCAGAGCCCGAGCAGGCGCCCGCCGTTCTTGATCCAGCGCAGCCGGTCGCCGGGCCGGAGCCTGAGCGCGCTCGCCGGGTAGTGCAGCTCGCCGATCTTCCGCGCCATCGGCACGTCGGGATCGACCGGGAGCCCCTGCCGGCCTTCGGCCGTCTTGACCCAGATGTTGCCGCCCTCGCGCGACAGGAACCGGCCCGAGCCTTCCGTCACGCCGGCCAGGCGGAGCGCCACGGAAAGCAGGAGCCCGGCGTACTCCTCCTCGCGCAGGTCCCGATCCGAGGGAGGCAGCGCGTCGCCCCCGAACCGGAAGCGCAGGAGGAGCTCGTAGGGGGCCCGCGCCGCGCCCGAGAGCCCCGCGACCGCCGAGGGATGCTCGGCGAAGTACGAGTCGTCGCGGGGCGTGACGTGGAGAACGCGCGCCTCGGTGAGGCCGAAGGCGGTCACGAGCGAGGGATACACGGCCGAAGGGGTCAGGCGCGCGGGCGGCGCGCCGTGGCGCGGAACGCCCGCCCACCGC
>JBASRI010000143.1:0-3418 GCA_049273755.1 Thermoanaerobaculia bacterium | reverse complement strand
GGGCCCCTCCCCCTTCGCTCACGCCGCAACCCGAGCCCGCGCCGACGCTGGCCCCGGGCGAGGAGCGGTTCCTTGCGAACCTGCGGCAGCTGACCTTTGGAGGGCAGAACGCCGAGGCGTACTGGTCGGCCGACGGCTCGAGGCTCATCTTCCAGTCCGACGAGGGCCGGCTCCCGTGCGACCAGATCTTCACGATGAAAGCCGACGGGTCGGATCGCCGCCGCGTCTCCAACGGCGAGGGCAAGACCACCTGCGCCTTCTTCTTCCCCTCCGGGGACCGGATCCTCTACGCCTCCACGTTTCGCGCCGGGGCCGCCTGCCCCCCGCGGCCCGACCGCTCCCGCGGCTACGTCTGGGCCCTCGACGACTATGACCTCTACACCGCGCGGCCCGACGGAAGCGACACCCGCCTCCTCTTCTCCTCCCCGGCCTACGACGCCGAGGCCACGATCTCGCCCGACGGCAAGACCATCGTCTTCACGTCGGCTCGCGACGGCGACCTGGAGATCTACACGATGGCCGCGGACGGCTCGAACGTGCGGCGATTGACCCGGACGCCCGGCTACGACGGCGGCCCGTTCTTCTCAGACGATGGGAAGAAGATCGTCTACCGCGCCGACCATCCGCAGGCGCCGGAGGATCTGGCCCGCTACCGGGAGAACCTGGCCCGGCGCACGTATGTTCCACGCTCGCTCGAGATCCGGGTCATGGACGCCGACGGCTCGAACGACCACGCGGTCACCTCCAACGGCGCGGCCAACTTCGCGCCGTTCTTCCTGCCCGGCGGGCGCGAGATCCTCTTCTCGTCGAACATGGACGATCCGAAGCGGCGGGAGTTCGACCTCTACCTGATCCGCGAGGACGGCACCGGCCTCGAACGCGTGACCTTCACTCCGGACTTCGACGGTTTCCCGATGCTGACCCGCGACGGCAAGAAGCTCGTCTTCGCCTCCAACCGCAACGGCACCAGGCCGCACGAGACGAACATCTTCGTCGCGGACTGGGTCCGTAAGCCCTAGCGCCGGTGAGGGTGCGTGCGTGGAAGGGCTGCGGGCTGCCCGTCGCCGGCCCCCGCGGTCTCTTCGGCAAACTGGATCAGCACCAGCCCTAGCGCGACGATCACCGGACCGACGAAGAGCCCGACCATCCCGAAGGCCGCCAGGCCTCCGATGACCCCGAAGAAGACCGGCAGCGTCCCGATCTCGGCGCGGCCGGAGATGAGCAGCGGCTTCAGGACGTTGTCGGCCGAGCCGGCCACGACCACGCCCCAGACCGCCATGAACACCGCCTTCCACCAAATCCCTTCGGTCGCCGCGAGGTAGATCGTCGCGGGCGCGATCACGATCGCGGTGCCCACGAGCGGCACGAACGACGCGATCGCCGTCAGCACGCCGAAGACCACGGGCGAGGGAAGCCCCGTGATCCAGAACGCCACGGCGACCAGCGCCCCCTGCACCAGCGCCGTGATGATGGTCCCGAGCACGACGGCCTCGGTGACTCCCTTGATGTGACCGACCAGACGCTGCTTGCGCGCGCTCTCGATCGGGAGCAACCGCACCAGGCGGGCGGCCACGTCGTCTCCGTCGCGGAAGCAGAAGAACAGGGTGAACAGCATCACCGTCAGGTTCGCGAACAGGCCGAAGGCGCCGAAGAGGACGTCCCGCCCGTGCGAGAGGAGGAACTGTGTGACCGAGGCCGTCGCCTTCACGACCCATTCCTGCACGCGGACCGGATCGACCTGGAGCCGGCTCTCGAGCCAGTCGGCCGCCTTTCCGACGGCGGGCAGACGGAGCACGTCCTGGATTCCCTCGATCCGGTATTTCCCGGCCGTCGCCGACAGTTGGTGGCCGAGCTCCACGCCCTGCCGGGCGAACGCAACCCCGACGAGGGCCGCCGGGACGACGATGCCGAGCGTCACGCCTACCGTCAGGACCGCCGCGGCGAGCGCGCGCCGGTCCCGGAGCCTCCGGCGCAGCCGTTCGTTGAGCGGGAAGAGGATCAGCGCCAGCAGGACCGCCCAGAAGATCGGCCCCAGGAACGGCTGGACAATGACGAACAGCAGGTAGCCGAGGACGGCTAGGACCGCGAGCTGAAAGACCCGCGCGGCGAAGCGATCGGTCGATGCCAGAACAGTCTCCTGCGCCGCGGATGCTAGCAGGTTACTGAGAAAGAGTGTGAGCGGGTAAACACCGCGGGTACGCGGCGTTCCCTACTGCCGGGGGTCCGCGTTACCGCCGACCTGCCGTCGGCGTTCCCTACTGCCGTGAGCCTACCTCTGTGGACGGGTCGGTGGTCGGGTGACGAGCGCCGTGGGGTCAGATGCAAGGAAGCGCGACGGCGGCGATGCCTTCGCATCGCCAAGGAGCGATGAGGCTTTCGGCTGCGGCGGTCGCTTCGCGACCGGCAGCCGAGAGGTTTTGCGAGCGGGGTGAGGCACTTGCTCTCCAAGAAAGGGCACCAGGACGGAGGTTCGCCGACCGCAATTCTCCGTTCTCGTCGGCGCGTCGAGCGCCGCTCAAACAGTCCGCAGCCATTTCTCAGCAGCCTGCTACCATCATCGGCTCGATGCACCCCGATCGTCTCCTCGCGGCTCGGGTGCTTCGCGAAGAGGCCCTCCGCGAAGGCTTCACGCGTTGCGGCGTCGCCGCGGCCGAAGGGCCGCCGCCGCGCTTCGAGCGTTTCGAGCGCTGGATCGACGCCGGCCGCCACGCCGGGATGCGGTATCTCGCACGGACGCGCGAGGTCCGTCGCCGCCCGGAGGCGCTCTTGCCCGGTGCCCGCTCGATCGTCTGCCTGGCTGCGCCCCATTCGGCACAGCAGTGGGTGGCTTCCGACGGCGCCCGGTTCGCCCGATACGCTCGCGGCGCCGACTACCACGGGACGCTGAGGCAGAGGGCGCTGCGCGTGGCGGCAAGCGCCCGGGAGCGCCTCGACTTCGACTTCGCGTACCGCGTCTGCGTGGACTCCACACCGCTCTCCGAGCGCGCGCTCGCGGCCGCTGCGGGGCTGGGCTGGATCGGCAAGAATGGGTGCCTGATCGACCCCGACTACGGGTCGTACCTGCTGCTCGCCGAGATCGTGACCGACCTCGACCTGCCGCTCGACGCTCCCGCGGCGGAGCGGTGCGGCTCGTGCGTCCGGTGCCTCGAGGCTTGCCCCACCGGAGCGTTCACCGAGCCCGGAGTGCTCGACGCCGGGCGCTGCCTCGCCTACTGGACGATCGAACACCGGGGACCGATCCCGGACCCGTGGAAGCAGGCGCTCGGCGACCGGGTGTTCGGCTGCGACGCGTGTCAGGAAGCCTGCCCCTGGAACGCGCCCCTGCCGGTCGGAGCCTCCAACCCGGCGCCGGCTCCCACGCGCGTCGAGATCCTGGCCATGGGCAAGGGCGCGTGGCGCCGGCGCTTCGGGAAGACCG
>JBASRI010000130.1:0-7462 GCA_049273755.1 Thermoanaerobaculia bacterium | reverse complement strand
AGGTGAAAGCGCCGATCACCGCGGGCGAAATCATGGCCAACCCAGCGCCCGTCGCCGTGGACATGAGGCGCGTTCGGGTGGCCGGGTTGATCGCGGAATGCCGGCGAGCTCCTCGGCATCCTCGCCGATGGAAGACCCCGCGGCATGCCGGCGGGACCGCGAGGCGGGATAAAACCTCCGCCGACGCGGCCTCCGCCTGCGTGGGCTCCGGCACGCGTCTGGGCAAGAGCCGCCGTGCTGCAGATCAACAGGGCTACAAGAAACTCCAGGATTCTCTCGTTTCTCCGTTTCATCGCCACAACCTCCGGCCAAAGTGTTTTCCAAGACTCGTGCCAGCGCGGCCGGCTCGCGCCGACCCGCGCTAAGTCGTGGCGGTCCAACGGCTTTTTGCGCGCTTCGCGAAGGGCAATTGAAGGATAGGGCTCCGTCGCTCTTCCTGGGACGGGCAAGAACTGATCCGAATGGGAGGCGGAGGCGCCCCGCCTCATCGGCAGTCCGCGTGGGTGATATACGGGAAGGAAGATGCGGGGCGTCTGCAACGCCAACGCGTCAGGACGCCGGGCCTAGAGCGAGACTGCTCCCGCTCCTTGATGAGCGAGGAATCGGACCGGCCCGGGTTGGCACGGGCAATGAAGAAGAGAGGTTGCATGGCCAGCGCCTCCGAAGCACCCTCGATCCGATGATGACTCGAAGGGCCTAGGGTATGTGGCTCGTCCGACTTGCTCTCAGCCGGCCTTACACCTTCGTCGTGGTGGCCCTGCTCATCGCCGTCCTGGGGGTTCTGTCCATCGCCTCCATGCCCACCGACATCTTCCCGTCGATCAACATTCCCGTCGTCAGCGTCATCTGGAGCTACGGCGGGCTCTCGCCGGAGGAGATGCAAGACCGGATCACGACGATCGTCGAGCGGGCGTTCACCACGACGGTCAGCAACATCGAGCACATGGAGTCGCTGTCGGTGCGGGGGACCAGCGTGATCAAGCTCTACCTCCAGCCGAACGCCGACGTGAACGCCGCGGTGGCGCAAGTGACGGCCATATCTCAGACACTGCTCCGGCCCTTGCCCCCGGGCATTACGCCGCCGTTGATCATCCAATACAACGCGGCCGACGTGCCGGTGATCATGCTGAGCCTCGGCAGCGATCAGCTTTCGGAGCAGGAGATGTGGGACCTCGGGAACAACGTCATCCGCTCGCAGCTCGTGACGGTGCAAGGCGCGGCCGTTTCTCTTCCCTATGGCGGCAAGAGCCGCGTCGTGAACCTCGACATCGACCCAGATGGCCTCTATGCGCGGGGTCTCTCGCCCCAGGACGTGGTCAACGCCGTCCTGAAGCAGAACATCATCGTCTCCAGCGGCACGGTCAAGATGGGACCGATCGAGTACGACGTCGCCATCAACAGCAGCCCGGAAGTCCTCGCGGACCTCAACAACATTCCGATTCGCTATTCGAACGGAGCGATGGTCTATGTTCGCGACGTGGGTTTCGTGCACGACGGCTTCAGCCCGCAGACCAACCTGGTGCGGCGCGACGGTCGGCACTCCGTCCTGATGCCCATTCTCACGAGCGGCAACGCCTCGACCCTCGCGGTCGTGAGCGGAGTCCGAACCCTGATGCCGAGGATCCAGGCCGGTCTTCCCAAGAGCCTGAACGTGGACTTCCTGTTCGATCAGAGCGTTTTCGTTCGTGGTGCAATCACCGGGGTCCTGCACGAGGGGCTCATCGCGGCCTGCCTCGTCGGCCTGATGATCCTGGTCTTCCTTCACTCGTGGCGGAGCGTGTTGATCGTCATAACTTCGATCCCCCTTTCGATCCTCGCCTCTCTCGGAGCGCTCCACCTGCTGGGCGAGACCCTCAACGTGATGACACTGGGCGGCCTCGCCCTGGCGGTGGGAATCCTGGTCGACGACGCCACCGTCGAGGTGGAAAACAACCACCGCCACATGGACCTGGGCACGCCCCTCCGGCAGGCGATCCTCGACGGGGCTGCGGAAGTCGCCGCTCCGGCATTCGTGTCGACGCTCTCCATATGCATCGTCTTCGTTCCGATCCTGCTCCTCGGCGGCGTGGGCGGGTTCCTGTTTTCGCCGCTGGCTCTGGCCGTGGTCTTTGCGATGATCGCCAGCTACTTCCTCTCCCGAACTCTCGTGCCCACGATGTTCCTGTATCTGATTGCACCCGAGGAAAAGGCCCGGCAAGAGGCCACGGGAGGTGAGAAGCCCCAAACCATCTTTCGCAAGGCCTCCGAACGAATCGAGGCCGGCTTTCTGGCGCTCGCCGACGCCTACCAGGGAGCCCTCGACTGGGTCCTGGCGCACCGGAAGATCGCGCTCGCCGCGTTCGTGGGATTCGCCATCGGCTCGCTCGCGCTGTTCCCGTTCGTCGGCCGCGACTTCTTTCCGGCGGTCGATGCGGGACAGCTCCGGATTCACGTGCGATGCCCGCCTGGCACGCGAATTCAGCAGACCGAGGCCTACTTCCAAGAGGTAGAGGACTACATCCGTGGAGTGATTCCCGCCGCCGAGCTGTCTGTGATCAACGACAACATCGGCCTGCCAAACACCATCAACCTCGCTCGCAGCGACAGCGTCACCGTCGGACCTTCGGACGGGGAGATCCTCGTGGCCCTCAACCCCAAGCACGCCCCGACCGCCGGCTACCTGAAGACCTTGCGGGACGAGCTGCCGAAGCGATTCCCGGACCTCGTGTTCTTCGCTCAGCCGTCGGACATCGTGAGTCAGATCCTCAACTTCGGATTGCCGGCCCCGATCGACATCCAGATCAGCGGGCCGATCGCGCAAGCCGACACGAACTACGAGATCGCCCGCCAGCTCGCCGGCGAGGTCGCCGCCGTTCCCGGCGCGGTGGACGTGCACGTTCAGCAGATCGTCAGCACTCCACGCCTCATGGTCGAAACGGACCGGATCCTCGCGCAGCAGAACGGCCTGACGGAGCAGGACATGGCCAGCAGCCTGTCGGTGTCGCTCTCCGGCAGCGGGACGGCGACGACGAATTTCTGGTTGAACTACAAGAATGGAGTCCAGTACCCGGTCGTCGTGCAGACCAAGGAGCACCACCTCACCTCGATGGACGACCTGGGCCGCACCCCGATCATCGCCCCCGGGCAGGCGTCGCCGCAGATGTTGAGCAACCTCGCCACGATCCGGCGAACGTCAACGGCCATGTCGCTCAATCACTACAACGTGCAGCCCGTCTTCGACGTCTCCGCCAACGTGCAGGGAACGGACCTCGGAAGCGTGTCGAACGCCGTCGACAAGGTCGTCGCCCGGCATGCGGCGCGCATCTCGAAGGCCAGCACGATCACTGTTCGCGGGCAGGTACAGAGCATGAAGCAGTCGTTCTCCCAGATGGCGTTCGGGATCGGGTTCGCGGTCCTCCTCGTGTATTTCCTGATGGTCGTCAACTTCCAGTCGTGGCTGGGCCCGTTCATCATCCTGACCGCTCTCCCGGGCGCGCTGGCCGGAGTCCTGTGGGCGCTTTTCGTGACGGGAACGACACTCAGCGTTCCGGCGCTCATGGGCTGCATCATGGCGATCGGCGTCGCAACCTCGAACAGCATCCTGATGGTCACGTTCGCCAACGAGCAGCGCCACCCGCAGTTCGGCTCCCATGACGCGCGGACGGCCGCGCTGGTCGCCGGCCGCACGCGACTGCGCCCCGTCCTCATGACGGCCCTCGCAATGCTCTTCGGGATGCTCCCGATGAGCCTCGGTCTTGGCGAGGGGGGCGAGCAGAACGCGCCGCTCGGCCGTGCCGTGATCGGCGGCCTGCTGGTCGCGACGTTCTATACGCTGTTCTTCGTCCCGGCCGTCTACAGCTTGCTGCAGCGAAAACCGCCGCTGGCCGCGACTCAGCCGGAGAGGGAGCAACCCGAGAGGAAGCAGCCGGAGAAGGAGCGACCGTGAGCGATGCGAGGGGCACCGAGCAAGAACAGAAGTCGGCGGACGCCTCGCAGGGCGACCGGCCCGTGCCGCGCGCGCGGACGCGAACGATGCGCGCCATCGGCCTCGGAGTACTCGCTTTGTTCGCGGTCCTTCTGGTCGTCAGCGTGATCCCCCGCGTGCGTAACCGGCACCGGCTGGCGAAGGCGGCGCAGTCCGTGCGCGCCGCGGTGACGGGCGTGTACGTGGTCCGCCCGGTCGCAGCCTCCGAGGCGGGCCTCTCCATCGCCGCGACCACCCAGGCCATGCAGGACGCCATCATCTATGCCCGGACGAGCGGGTACATCCGCAAACGCCACGTGGACATCGGCGACGACGTGAAGGCCGGCCAGCTTCTGGCGGAGATCGACTCTCCGGAGATCGATCAGCAGCTCAGGCAGGCCCGGGCGGATCTGCGACAGGCGGAGAGAAACTTGGATCTGCAGAAAGCAACCTTGGATCTGGCTCGAGTCACCATGGCTCGCTACCAGGGTGCCGACGCGGAGGGGGCGGTCGCGATCGAGGCCGTCGATCAGAGCGTGGCCGCACACCGCACGGCGGAGGCCTCCGTCGCCGCGGCGGAAGCAAGCGTCGAGTCGTTCCGAGCGAACGTGCAGCGGCTTCTGGACCTGACCGGCTTCCAGCGAGTCCTCGCGCCGTTCGCCGGCACGGTGATCCAGCGCAACGTGGACGTCGGGACGTTGATCACCGCGGGTAGCCCGACCGACAACACCGCCGTGGCTCCGACCAGCGTTACGGGCCAGGCGAACGGGCTCTTCGAGGTGGCGCGCATCGACGAGCTGCGCGTGTTCGTCAACGTTCCCCAGGTCTACGCTCCGAACGTGAAGGTCGGCCTCCCCGTGGAAGTGACGGTTCGAGGACAGCTCCAGGCGCCGGTCACGGGCACGGTGACGCGCACCGCCCGGGCGCTCGATCCGGCGACACGGACCCTGCTGACGGAGGTCGACATTCCCAACCCCGCTCACCGGATGTTCCCTGGAATGTTCGTTTACGTCGCGTTCAAGATCGGTCCCTCCGGCACGCGGTGGCGCGTGCCGGCGACGGCGGTCGTTTTTGACGCGAAGGGCACCCGCCTCGCGATCGTCGGACAGGGAAACAAACTGCAGTTCCGAACGGTCGTGCTCGGCCGCGACTTCGGGGATGTCATCGACGTCCAGGCGGGGTTGAAGGGAGACGAGAGAGTCGTGGCGCAGCCCACCGTTTCGCTCCAGGAGGGCCAGGTCGTCAACCCGATCGTCGCCAGGGGCGCCGGGGGGAAGTGATCGGTGATGCGCGGGCGTTCTGGCATTGCTCGCATGTCCGCCGTCTTCGGCGCTCCAATTCTGGCCGTGATGACGGCGGCGTGCATGGTCGGCCCGAACTATTCGCGACCGGCGGCCGAGCAGCCGCCAGCCTTCAAGTCCGAGCTCCCGGCGTCGGCGGTGGTTGAGCTCCCCGAGCGTGGCTGGTGGGAGCTCTACGCCGATCCGGAGCTCGAGCGGCTGATCACCGCGGCGAACGTCTCGAACCAGATTCTCCGGCAGGCCGTGGCCCGCGTTGACCAGGCACGGGCGCTCGCGCGCGTGGCGGGGAGCTACCTCTATCCGTCGGTCTCCGCAAATTCCGCTTTCTCGCGGACGCGCCTCTCTGGATCGCGTGCCAGCACGCTCACCGGCCAGTCCGTGACACGGGGCGCGACCATCAGCGACTGGATCATCACCGCCGATCTGTCCTACGAGATCGACGTCTGGGGCCGCGTACGTCGCTCGTTCGAATCTTCGCGAGCCACGGCCAGAGCGGCGGTCGCCGACGAGGTCGTCGTTCGGCTCGGGGTCCAGGCGGATGTGGCCACCTTCTACTACCACCTTCGGTCGCTCGACGCGCAGGACCAGATCCTGACGCAGACCGTCGAGGCCTATCGCGAACAGGTGCGCATCCTCTCAGTCCAGCTCCAGAACGGGCTCGTCAGCTCGATCGTCGTCTACCAGGCCCAGGCGACGCTCCAGACGGCATCGGCTCAGCTGCAGGACGTGCAGCGGGCCCGGGCGGACCTCGAGCACGCTCTCGCCATTCTCTCTGGACGGCCGGCGCCATCGTTCTCGATCCCCGTGAGCCCCCTGCTCGAGACCGCCCCTCCCTGCGTGCCCGTGGGACTTCCCGCCGATCTTCTGACCCGCCGCCCGGACGTCGCCGAAACGGAGCTGAACGTCGTGGCGGCGAACGCCCAGGTCGGAGTGGCGACGGCGGATTTCTATCCGCGGTTCATGCTGACGGGCTCCGCGGGCTTCGAGAGCGCGAGCGCGAGCGATCTGTTCAACTGGCAGAGCCGCATTGCGTCCATCCTGCCGAGCATCTCGTTCCCGATCTTCCAGGGCGGACGGCTGAAGGCCAATCTCGCGGCCACGAAGGCCCAGTATGAGCAGACCGTCGCGGCCTACGTGCAACAGGTTCTGGTCGCCTATGGAGACGTTGAGGACGCTCTCACCGACCTGCGCATGTTCACCGAGGAAGTCGGGAGCCTGCGCGACGCCGTGGGCGCGTCCCAGAACTACCTTCGGCTCGCCAGGGTGCAGTTCCGGTACGGGCTCGCGGACTACCTAATCGTCATCGACGCCGAGCGGACTCTGCTCGCCAACCAGCTGCTGCTGGCCCAGACCATCAATCTGCAGATGGGTGCCAGCGTGCATCTGATCAAGGCGCTGGGCGGCGGGTGGGAGGGTCTCGAGTAGGTTGCTGGCCTGAGCAGTCAGTTGGTGAACGTAGGAGGCAGCGAACATGTCCAAGATCGGATTCCTGGGGCTGGGGGAGATGGGCACGCCGATGGCCGGCCGTTTGCTCCGCGCCGGGCATGACCTCACGATCTGGAATCGCAGTCCGGAGAAAACCGTGCCCCTGGCGAGGGAGGGTGCGGCGGTCGCGTCTTCTCCCGCGAAGGCCGCGGCCGGGGCGGACTTCGTTATCACGATGCTCGCGACGCCGGACGCGCTCGAGCAGGTTCTGTTCGGGACCGAGGGACTGGCACCGGCGCTCTCGGCTGCCCAGATTCTGATCGACATGTCGACTGTGGGGCCGGATGAGGTGCGTTCGGCCGCTGCTCGGTTGCCAAAGGGCGCGTCTCTCGTCGACGCACCCGTTCGAGGAAGCGTGCCCCAGGCCACCTCGGGCCGTCTCGACATTTTCGTCGGCGCGACGGACGAAAACTACGAACGCGTGCGGCCGATCCTGGAAGCCCTCGGCTCGGTGCGGCATACAGGGGGGCCCGGATCGGGAGCGGCCATGAAGCTCGTGGCCAACCTTGCCCTGGGAGCGGCGATCGTGACTCTCGGGGAAGCGCTCTCGCTCGGAGAGTCCCTCGAGCTCGGGCGCGAGGTCCTGCTCGATGCCCTCGCCGCCTCGCCCATCGGGCCCATCGTGGCAGCCAAGAGAGCCAACGTCGAGTCCGGTGACTTCGCCCCCAGCTTCAAGCTGCGGCATGCCGAAAAAGACCTGAGGCTCGTCACGGAAGCCGCAGCCGCCAGAGGC
>JBASRI010000120.1:0-2628 GCA_049273755.1 Thermoanaerobaculia bacterium | reverse complement strand
CGGTGAACGTGACACCGCCCGTGGTCGTCTCGATCTCCTTTCCGAGCTCGTGCTTTGGCTTCTCGACCCGGTAGTCCACGTAGCCGAGACGCTCGAGCCCGTCCCAGGCCCACGCGCGCAGCGCGGCCACGCCTTCGGGATCGGCCGCGGTCGCCTCGCGGCTTCGCAGCGCCCGCCGCGCGGCCTCGTTCGCGTCCCGCCACCGCTCCAGCCGCTCCATCCAGGGCCGGTACTCCGCGCGCAGCCGCTCGATCGAGCCGTTCTCGTAGACCCACCAGCCGGCGGCGCCGAGGAGGAAAAGGCCGAAGAGCAGCAGCCCTTTGCGCACCGCCGCGCATGGTACCGCGGGCGTCGTCCCCGACCGCCGTGAGGTGTATTGTGGAGGGGTCGTTCGATGCACAAACGACCTCTTTCGGTCTGTCGTCGGATTGTGGTCGTCGTCGTCCTGGGTGTTGTCGCCAGCGGCATCGCCCACGGGGCCGACCGCCATTGGACGAGTGTCGGGCCATTTGTCGGGAGCGGCCGCGTCCTCGCGCTCGCGATCGATCCGTCGTCGGACGAGACTGTTTACGCGGCAACCGAAGCAGGCGTCTTCAAGACGGTGGACGGCGGGACGCATTGGGCCCGGTCGAGTGTCGGCTTACCTCTTTCTCCGATTACGGCGCTCGTCGCCGATCCGAGCTTGCCCTCGACGCTGTATGCCCTTGCATGGTTGGGCGGGATCTTTCGCACTTCCAACGAGGGCTTGACGTGGGATCCCGTGGGTGACGGCGTCGCGCCGGCGAACACTCTGAGGAGCCTCGCGATCGATCCGGAAGGTGTGCTCTACGCCTGCACGGACGCGGGAGTCTTCAAGAGCGTGGACCGTGGCCAGACGTGGACGCATCCCAACCAAGGGATCGATTCCCCTTATCTCGCCTCGATCGCTCCCGCGCGGAGCACGCCAACGACGCTCTACGCGGCCACCGACACCGGGACTTTTCGCACGACCAACGGCGGCGGTCTTTGGACCCGGACCTCGACGTTGCAGGTCAGCGCGCTCGTCGTGGATCCCTTGACGTCGGATCTCGTTTACGGGCTCTCGAGCCTCGGCGTCGCCAAGAGTGTCGACGGCGGTGCGACCTGGGTGCCGAAGAACTCGGGGTTGCCTGTGGGCGCGTCGGCATCGGCTCTGACCTTCGATCCTGCCTCGCGCACGACTCTCTACCTGACCACGTCGTCTTCGATCTTCAGGAGTACGGACGGGGGCGAGACCTGGGCCGACCGAAGCGCCGGAGTGGAGGCGAGCGACCTTTGTCCGGGAGCAATCGCTATCGGCTCGAGTGCTCCGCACACGCTCTATCTCGGCAACCAGTGCTCGGGAGGCGTCTTCAAAAGCATGGATGCCGCGGCGAGCTGGACGCGAACGGGGGACGTGTTCGCGCCCCCCTGGGTCTCGGCGCTTCTCCCGGACGGGGAATCCCCCGCGGTTCTCGCCGCGACCGATCACGGAGTCTTCCGCACGATGAACATGGGCGCGAGCTGGACGACACTCAACAGCGGACTCGACGACGTCGACCTGGTTTCCCTGGTCCAGGCACCATCGGACTTCGCGACGCTGTACGCCGGAGCGAGGTCGGGCAAGCTGTACCGGACGGCGGATCGAGGCCTCACGTGGGTCCAGACGGCTCTTGCACCCGAGTTGCTCGCAGGTCTCCTCGCGGTCGACCCTGCATCGTCGGCAACGGTCTACGTCGCCGAAAACACTGCTCTCGTCAGATCAAGCGATGCTGGGCAGACTTGGAACCAGGTCCGGACGTTCGGTGCGGGTATTTCCACGCTCGTGTTCAGCGCTGCGAGGCTGTACGTGGCAACATCCGGCGGAGAGACTTGGGCGACAGGCGATGGTGGCGTCACTTGGCAACTCCTGCACGCGTTCGACAGCTACGAAGGCATCACCGCGATTCGAATCGATCCGCGCTCGCCGGCTGTCCTCTACGCAAGCTGGATCGCTGTGGGTTCGGCTCCGCCGGAGTACACCCCCATCGGCGGAGTGTTCAAGTCCACCGATGGTGGATCGAACTGGCAGTCGGTCGAGGACAGCCAGGGCGTAACAGCCCTGGTGATGAGCCCGGAGAATTCCTCCGTGCTCTATGCGGCCACGGTCCGCGGGCAAGTTCTGGGGAGCATCGACGCGGGCGCCAGTTGGCAGCCGGTGGGCGAAGGCTTGCCCGACGCACGGATCGCGGCGCTCACGATCCACCCACTCGCTCCGTCCACGCTCTTCGTCGGGATGTCCGGCGTCTTCGCGCTCAGAGGCGACGACCGCGAAGTACAGGGCGTCTCAGGATCGAATCGCTCCCCCCGCGCCGTTACCCGCCCGGATTGAGGCCGGGACACGAGGAGTGCTTTTCTCCGTGATGTTGTTTAGACTGAGCCGCTTCGCCGCGCCGGAGAGGTGGGTGAGTGGCTGAAACCAGCGGTTTGCTAAACCGCCGTAGGGGCCTAAACCTCTACCACGGGTTCGAATCCCGTCCTCTCCGCCACTAGAACCACGCTGTCAGGCACGGGTTCGAGCCGGCCCCCGACCCGACAACCGAAGGCAGACCCGCGGCAGTAGGGAACGCCGTGCGCAGCACGGCGGTAACG
>JBASRI010000117.1:0-13386 GCA_049273755.1 Thermoanaerobaculia bacterium | reverse complement strand
CGAGGTGGCCGCTCGCGGGAGCGACCGCCCGGGCGGGATCACCTCGGCAGCTCCGCGTCCCAGTTCTCGACGAGCGCGACACGCGGGGCGCCCACGTCGCCCGCGCTGCTCGCGAGAAATCCCTTGCCGTCGGGTCTCACGGCGTAGCCCGTCAGACCGACGCGGGGGCCGATGTAGAAGTTGGCGGGGAAGAGCGCCCGCGTCTCTTTGACCTCGATCCGGGCGCCGGTCGCCGCGAGCGATGCCGCCACGAGATCGCCGTCGCCGGAGACGAAGTACAGCGTGCGCCCGTCCGGGCTCCAGCGAGGCTGTGTGGCGCCGCTGCCGGAGATCTGCCAGTGCGCGCCGCCCGCCGGGAAGGGCGTTACGTAGACCTCGGCCCTTCCGGATTCGCTCGAGCGATAGGCAACCCAGCGGCCGTCGGGCGAGAACTGGCCGCTCGTTTCCATCGCGGGCGAGGCGACGAGCGCAGAGGCCTTGCTCGGATCGGCAACGGGGACGACCCAGATGTCACTGCCGCCGATGTTGCCGTACGTCACCAGGATATGGCGGCCGTCCCGCGACCAGTCCGTCGGCTCGATCCTTTCCTTCGAGGAGTAGATCTCCCGCCACTTCCCGGAGCCGTCGGACGGGACCGCGTTGAGCACGAAGGCCCCGGACCGCTGTGCCTGTGACGAGACGAGGATCTCCGAGCCGTCGGGGGACCACACGGGAGCCGGCGTGGCCACGGCGCCCGTCGTCAGGCGAGAGCGGATTCCGCGCTCGAGCTCGCAGATCCAGATGTCGTTGGCCGGGTCTCCCAAAACCACGGCCGCCCGACGGCCGTCGGGAGAGATCTCCGGAGAGTACGCCTCGCTTTTTTCGCCCACCTTCCCGAGAACGTGCCCCGCAAGGTCGAGCCACGCCAGCTGGCCCCCGACACCCGCTTGCGTCACCTGGTAGGCGAGCACTCCGTTGCGCGAGGCGCTGAAGTTGCCGCGCCAGACCCCGGAATCGAAGTGCACGTTGTCGAAGACGCGGATCGAGTCTCCCGACGTCGTGTTCGATCGGACGTCGAATCGCACGGCCATCAGGCTCGTGTCCGCGCAGTAGAGAAGCCACCCCGATGCGTACTGCGCGCCGCCGAAGGTGGAGACCAAACGCCGGCTCTCGCCACCGTCGAGCGACGCGACGTAAATGCCGGACTGCTCCGAGCGGGGGACGTTGTGGTTCGTGGCGAGGTAGAGGAAGTGCCGGCCGTCGGGCAGAAAAAAGGGCCACCGGTGGGTCGTGTGAATCTTCGGGTCCACGCGAGTGACCGGCTGCGGGGAGCCCCCGGCCGCGGATACGCGGAAGATGCCCATCCGGATGTCCGGTGTGAACGCGATCTCGCCCGAGAGCGACCAGCTCCCGCCGCGCGAGTTGGGCGCATCGCAGATCGTGGTCACCGGGCCTCCGGCCGCGTCGATCCTGCGGAGCTTGCCCTCCGAGAAGAAGGCGATCGACCGCCCGTCGGGCGACCAGAATGGGGAGCGAGCGCCCTCGGTGCCGGCGAGGGCCGCCGCGGTCGCCGTGCGGAGTGACTGGACCCACAGCCGCCCGCCGGCTCCGTAGACGACGCGGTCTCCGTCGGGCGAGACGGTGACAGGCGCGGCATCGTCTCCCGTCAGGCGAAACGCGTTCTTCTCCGGCGACAAGAGAAACGAGTGCACCGGCTCGGGCCGGGCGCTGTGCGCCTTGCGCAGCTCGTTGGCCAGGAAGAGCGCCGCCAGAAGGAGCAGGGCCGCCGCGGCCCAGGGGAGAGCGCGCCGGGGGCGCGCCGGCCTCGCAACCGCGCTCGCGGGGCCCGACGCCGAGCCCTCGGAGAGCCAGCGCAGCTCTTTGCCGACGTCGCCCGCCGACTGCCAGCGGTCCTCGGGGTCTTTCGCGAGACACGCCTTGACGACGCGGTCGAGGGTCGGAGGCGACATGGGCTGGATCTGTGAGATCGGCACCGGGTCGTCGCGCAGGATGGCTGAGATGAGGGAGGCTTGCGTCGAGCCGGAGAACGCCTTCTTGCCCGTCGCCATCTCGTAGAGGACGGCCCCGAGCGCGAAGACGTCCGTTCGCGCGTCGGCGTCCTTTCCCTCGAGCTGCTCGGGCGCCATGTACTGGAACGTCCCGAGGATCGTTCCCTTCTCCGTCACGTTCGCCTGCGTCGGCGACGTGGTGAGCCCCGGGCTCGACTCGCCGGGAAGAGCCTTGGCCAGTCCGAAGTCCAGCAGCTTCACCCCGGTCTTCGTCAGCATGATGTTGCCGGGCTTCAGGTCCCGGTGCACGATGCCCTGCCGGTGCGCCTTGTCCAGCGCGTCGGCGATCTGAGCTCCGTAGCGCAGCGTTTGTTCGAGCGGCAGCGGTCCCTTGGCGAGGCGTTCTGCCAGCGTGTCGCCCTCGAGGAGCTCCATGACCAGGTAGTCCACGTCGCCGTCCCGACCGACGTCATGCAGGGCGCAGATGTGCGGGTGCGAGAACTGCGAAATGGCCTTCGCCTCCCGCTCGAAGCGCTGGCGCACTTCGTCCGACGAGGACAGGTGCCGAGGCAGCACCTTGATCGCGACCATCCGGTCGAGGCGGGCGTCCCGCGCCTTGTAGACCTCTCCCATTCCGCCCGCGCCCAGCGGCGCGAGGATCTCGTAGGGGCCCAGGCGTGTGCCCGCGGCGAGAGTCACGTAGCGCGGATTCTAGTTCCTACCGGCCCGTAGGACGAGTGTGTCCCCCTGTTTCGGAACCACCGCGTTCTGGATCGGGGGAACCTTCTCATCGGCCCTCTGGTGGTAGACGATCACCTCGCGCGCGTCGATGCGCTTCTTCTGGCCCGCCACCGCCTCCAGCAGCCACGGCGAGACGAACGCGTAGTCCAGGTTCTTTGCGGCCAGCAGCCGCTCCGTGCTGTCCGTGTCGCCTGTGAAGTAGAGGCGCAGGCCGTGCCACGTGACGAGGTAGGAGTCGTGGTCCATCGTTCCGTGCGGGGTCTTCAGAGCCTCGACGCGGATGTCGCGGTAGACCATCGTCGGCGCGAACGGGATCACGCGAGCGGACGGGAGGATCGCGGCGAGCGTCGGGGGCGCGATGATCTTTGCGTCCATCTTCAAGAACAGAGGCGCGTCGAAGTGGTCCCGGTGGCCGTGCGTGATCAGGCAGAGGGCGACGGAGGCCTTCGGGACCGCGTCGAAGTCGTAGGTCATGTAGCCGAAAGCTCCGGACTCGTACGGGAAGTCCGTGTACAGCGTGGTCGTCTCGTCGGAGATCGCGAAGGCCATGTTCCCGATGAACCGCGCCTCGAGGCGGGCGGGCTCGGAGGCTGAGAGGGAGGCGGCGAGGATCGTCATCCCGAGCGCAGCGAGACAGCCGACCACCGAAGGCAGGCCCACGTCAGTAGGCAACGACGAGCGACGCTCGGCGTTCATCGCTTTCGAGTCATTGTGCGGCTTCTAAAGGGATCCCTCGGGCCCTTGCCCTCGGGATGACATCGTGGGGACTGCGCCCCACGACGTCACTTCTGAATCCCCATCTCGGTCAGGATGAACGCGTAGTCGAACGCGGTCTCCTTCAAGCGGTCGTAGCGGCCCGAGGAGCCACCGTGGCCGCCGGCCATGTTGACCTTGAAGATCAGCGGGTTCTTGTCGGTCTTCAGCGTGCGCAGCTTCGCGACGTACTTTGCGGGCTCCCAGTACATGACCTGCGAGTCGTCGAACGACGTCTTCACCAGCATCGCCGGGTAGGCCTTGGCCTGCAGGTTGTCGTAGGGGCTGTACGACTTCATGTAGTCGTATTGCTCCTTGACCTTCGGGTTGCCCCACTCTTCGAACTCGCCGACCGTCAGGGGCAGGGACTCGTCGAGCATCGAGTTGATGACGTCGACGAAGGGAACGTGGGAGACGACGGCGTGGAAGAGGTCCGGCCGCATGTTCGTCACGGCGCCCATCAGGAGCCCGCCCGCCGAGCCGCCTTCGATCACCAGGCGGTCCTTCGACGTGTACTTGTCGGCGATCAGAGCCTCGGCCACGGCGATGAAGTCGCTGAAGGTGTTCCTCTTCTGGAGCATGCGCCCCTGGTCGTGCCACTTCTTGCCCAGGTCTCCGCCGCCGCGGATGTGCCCGACCGCGTATACGACGCCGCGGTCGAGGAGGCTCACGCGGCTCGAGTTGAACTCCGCGTCCCACGGCGCTCCATACGAGCCGTACGCCGTCAGCAGCATCGGAGCCTTCCCGTCCGGAACGAATCCCTTTCGATAGACGACCGAGATCGGGATCTTCGTACCGTCCGAGGCCGCGGCATAGCGCCGTTCGGACGTGTAGCGCGACGCGTCGTAGCCGCCCAGGACTTCCTGCTGCTTGAGCAGCTTGCGCTGCTTCGTCGCCATGTCGAAGTCGTAGATCGAGGGCGGCGTGGTGAACGACTCGTACTCGAGGCGGAGCGTCTGCGTCTCGAACTCCCGGTTGTTCGAGGCTCCCGCCGAGTAGATCGCCTCGGGGAAGTCGACGCCGTACGCGTCGCCCGTCTTGAAGTTCGTGACGCGGATGCGAGGCAGGGCGTCCTGCCGCTCGTAGAAGACGCCCCAATCGGCGAAAAGATCGATGTCCTCGAGCATCACGTCGTCGCGATGCGGGACGAGCTCCTTCCAGTTCTCGCGGCTCGGATTCGAAACCGGCGCCGTGACGAGGCGGTTGTTCCGGCCCCGGTCGTTCGTCACGATGTAGAAGAGGTCGCCGCGGTGATCGACCGAGTACTCGTTCTCCTGTTCGCGCGCCGCGACCATCTTCAGCTCGGCGGCCGGCTCGGCTGCCGGAAGGTAGCGCCACTCCGAAGTCGTGTGGCTGCCGACGGGAACGAACACGTAGGCGCCGCTTCGAGACCGGTACGCCCCGACCCGGAACCGCTCGTCCTTCTCCTCGTAGAGCAGCGCGTCGGACGCCGGATCCGCCCCGATCGTGTGCCGATAGAGCCGGAAGGGCCGCTTGGCGGGATCGGTCGTCGTGTAGAAGAGCGTCTTGTTGTCGGCGGCCCAGGCCACCGAGACGACCCGGGCCACCTTCTCGGGAAAGAGCTTGCCCGACGTCAGGTCCTTGATCCAGAGCGTGAAGTCGCGAAACCCCGTGTTGTCGGTCGAGTACGCGAGGAGGCGGCCGTCGTCGGCGACCGCGAGCGCACCCACCGACATGAACTTCTCGCCTTTCGCGAGCTCGTTGACGTCGAGGTAGACCTCCTCGGGCGCCTCGACGCTTCCCTTCTTGCGGCAGTGGATCGGGTACTGCTTTCCCTTCTCGGTGCGGGAGTAGTAGTACCAGCCGTGGTCCCGGTAGGGAACGGAGAGGTCCGTCTCCTTGATGCGTCCGAGCATCTCGTCGTAGAGCGCCTTCTGGAAGCGCTCGGTCGGTTTCATCACCTGTTCGGTGTAGGCGTTCTCCGCCTCGAGGAACTTGCGGACCTCGGGGTTCTCCCTCTCGCGAAGCCAGAAATAATCGTCGGAGAGCGTGTCGCCGTGCAGTGTTTGCATGTGGGGAACCTTCTTCGCCGCCGGGGGTGGAACGGGCGGCGCGGAAATCGTGACCGCGAGAGCCAGTCCCATGACTCCGTTGCGGAAAACCGACGCGGATGTCATTGGGAGGATGCCTCCTTGCTCACCTTCGCGAAGTCTCCGGCCTTGACGATCGTCATCTTGGCAGGATCGAGGTGCCTGCGCATCGCCGCCTGGATCTCCCCGGCGGTCAGCGCCTCGACTTTCTTCTCGAAGTCCGCGTCCCAGGCCAGCGTTCGGCCGAGATAGAGGCCCGTCGCGAGCGTGCGCGCGAGGGAAGGGTCCTGCGCGCGCGTGACCTGGCGCGATTGGAGCCAGCCCGACTTGGCCTCGGCGATCTCCCTGGCCTCGTAGCCGTCCTTGAGGACGCGGGCGACCTCCTCCTGAAACGCCTTTTCGAGCTTCGCCTCGTTCTGGGGCGCGTAAATCGCGAAGGTCGTGAACGCGCCGGACTTGTCCAGCGGCGAGGCGGAGAGCTGCGAGCCCACGCCGTAGGAGAGGCCGTCCTTCTGTCGAATCCGGGTGGCCAGGCGCGAGTTCAGGAAGCCGCCGCCCAGCATGTAGTTGCCCAGAACGAGGGCCGGGTAGTCGGGATCGTCGTCGCGGATCGCGAGGTTCTGGCCTGCCACGAAGAACGCATTCGCCTTGTCGGGCGTCTCGAGGGCCTGGTTGACGATCGGAACGTCCTGGTACGGCTGTGGAACGCGCGTGAACGCCGCCGGACTCTTCCAGTTGCCGAAGAGCTCGGCGGAGAGCGCCGCGATCTCTTTCTCGTCGAAGTCGCCGACGACGGCGAGCTCGCCGTTGGAGGCGCCGTAGAAGCCGCCGTAGAAGGCCTTCGAGTCCTCCAGCGTGGCGCCCTTGTAGCTCGCGAGCGACTCGTCCAGGGTCTCGACGTACCGCACGTCGCCCTTGGGGTACGGATTCATGTGGCGCTGGTAGAAGTTGGAGCCCAGCGCGTCGGGCTCGCTCTTCTGCTGCTCGATCGCGGCCAGGTTTTCCTGCCGGAGCTCCTCGAACTCCTTGGAGGGGAACGCCGGTTCGTGGAGCACCTCCGCCGCCAGCCGCACGACCGCGGGCAGGTTCTCGCGCACGGTCTCGATCGAGAGCGAGGCTTGGTTGGCGCGGCCTCCGACGGTCATGCGCGCCTTGAGGCGATCGAGCTCGTCCTTGATCTGCTGGCGCGTGTGCTTCGTCGTCCCGCGCATCAGCATGTCGGCGGCGAGGTCCGCGGCCGTCGATTTGCCGACGAGGCTCTTCTCGTCGCCGAAGCGCAGCGTCATCGTCGCGACGACCGTGCCGCCGCGGGTCTTCTTGGGAAGCAGCGCGAGCTTCATCCCGCCCGGCAGCTGCGAGCGCTTGGTGCGGGCGTCGATGTTGGCAGGCGAAGGATCGAAGGCCTCGCCCACTGTGACCGCCGCATCGCCCTTGTAACCCTCGACGATGGAGGCGACCGCCGGCGGCGGCGGAACGTCGGAGCGGTCGGGCTTGGCCGTCGGGATGAACACGCCGATGGTGCGGTTGGAGGGCTTCAGATACGCCGCGGCGGCTTTCTGCACGTCCTCGATCGTGGCCTTGCGAATGCGGTCGCGGTTCAGGAAGAAAAGGCGCCAGTCCCCCTGGCCGATGTACTCGGAAAGTCGCAGGCCCACCCGGTCGGCGCTGTTGAGCATCAGGTCGATGTTCTTCAGGAGGGCCGCGCGAGCCCGCTCGACTTCCTCCTTCGTGATGGGCGATGCGCCGGCGGCCTCGTCGACCGTCTTGACCAGCGCGGCCTTCGCGCCGGCGGCGGGCTGGTCCTGGCGGACCTCGGCGTTGAAGATGACGAAGCCGGGATCGTGGAGGGCCATGAAGTAGCCGCCGACCGACGTCGCCTTCTTGGTCTCGACCAGCGCCTTGTAGAGTCGGCCCGAGGGCGTATCGGTAAGGATCTCCGCCAGGATGTCGATCGCGCCCGACTCGGGGTTGACGCCCGAGGGCACGTGGTACGCGGCGGCGATCGCCTGGACGTCGCCGACGCGCTCGAGCGTCACCGAGCGTTCGCCGTCCTGCGTCGGGTCGAGCGTGTAGAACGCCGGGAGCTTGCGCGTGGGCTTCGGAAGCTTCCCGAAGGTGCGGTTGATCAGGTCGAGCGTCTTGGCCTCGTCGAAGCGCCCCGCGACCAGCAGCACCGCGTTGTCGGGCTGGTAGTACAACCGGTAGAACGCCTGCAGGCGCTCGATCGGCACGTTTTCGAGGTCGGCCTTGGAACCGATCGTGGACTTACCGTAGTTGTGCCAGAGGAATGCCGTCGAGAGGACGCGCTCCTCGAGGATCGAGGCGGGGTCGTTCTCGCCCATCTCGAACTCGTTGCGCACGACCGTCATCTCGCTGTCGAGATCCTTCTTCGCCACGAAGGAATGGACCATTCGGTCCGCCTCGAGATCCAGGGCCCACCTCAGGTTCTCGTCGGTCGCCTGGAACGTCTCGAAGTAGTTGGTGCGGTCGAACCAGGTCGAGCCGTTCGGCCGGGCGCCGTGGGCGGTCAGCTCCTGCGGGATGTTCTTGTGGTTCGGCGTGCCTTTGAAGAGCATGTGCTCGAGCAGGTGCGCCATGCCGGTCTCGCCGTAGTTCTCGTGGCGCGAGCCCACGAGGTAGGTGACGTTGACCGTGATCGTGGGCTTGCCCGGGTCCGGAAAAAGAAGGACCCGGAGGCCGTTGGCCAGCCGGTACTCGGTGATGCCCTCGACCGAAGTCACCTTCTCGGGCCTGGCGAGCGGAACGGCGGCGGCGGACTTCTGCGTGCCCGCGAGCTTCCTGGCCGGCGCCGGGGCCGGCTGCGCGACGAGGGCTCGGGCAGCAAGGAAAACGGTGAGCAGCGCGAGGCTGCCCTTCCTGGAAAGTCGCATGCGGGGGTCCTCCAAAGTACCGATCGACCGGCCTCGATTGCCGGGCCGGGCAAGAGCGGAACGAATACTACCGTTGCCGGATTCCTCTTCCCGGCATCCCACCCTCTATAGAGGGAGACATCCGGGGGGAGCTGCGGCTCCGTACTGGTCGTGAGGTTGAAGATGCGCCTTAAGTCATTCTTTAACAGCGCCTTGGCGGTTCTGAGCCTGGCGGGCTCAGCCCTGGCCACCGAGCCGGCCGTCCGCTGGGAGAACTGGTCGGACGGGGCCTTCGCCCGCGCCCAGGCCGAGCGACGTCTCGTCCTCCTGGATCTGGGTGCCGTCTGGTGCCACTGGTGCCACGTCATGGAGGAGACGACTTACAAGGACCCGAGAGTCACGGAGCTGCTCCGCGAGCACTTCGTTGCGATCCGCGTAGACCAGGACTCCCGGCCGGATCTCTCCAACCGGTACGAGGACTATGGGTGGCCGGCAACGGTCGTCTTCGACGCCGAAGGCAACGAGCTTGTGAAATTCGCCGGATACATCCCCCCGCCGCGGATGGCGGCGTTGCTCGAGGCCGTAGTCGAAGATCCCACTCCGGGGCCGTCGATCCGCCCCCTCACCCCCGACCCCTCTGTCCTCACCCCAGACCCCTCTCCCAGAGGGAGAGGGGAAAACGCAGGCACCGTCTTGCCCGAACCGCTCCGCAAGGATCTGCGCGCGCTGCTCGTCCAGCGCTACGACAGGCAGGTCCACGGCTGGGGCTTCTCCAAGAAGTACCTCGACTGGGACAGCGTCGAGTACTGCCTCGTGCGCGCCCGCGCCGGGGACGCCGACGCCAAGCGGATGGCGAAGCAGACGCTCGCCGCCGCGCGAAAGCTCATCGATCCGGTCTGGGGCGGCCTCTACCAGTACTCCGACAGGGGCGACTGGGACCACCCGCACTTCGAGAAGCTGCTTCAGTTCCAGGCCGAGGGCATCCGGATCTATGCCCAGGCCTACGCTCTCTGGCATGACTCCGCCGACCTTCAGGCGGCCCGCGACATCCATCGCTACGTCCGCGCGTTCCTGACGAGCCCGGAGGGCGCCTTCTGCGTCAGCCAGGACGCGGACCTCGTCCCCGGAGAGCACTCCGGCGAGTACTACGCGCTCGACGACGCCGGGCGGCGGCGGCTCGGCATCCCGCGCGTGGACACGCACCTCTACGCACGCGAGACGGCGTGGATGGTGCCCGGGCTCGTGTGGCTCTACGCCGCCACGAAAGAAGGCGCTCCCTTCGCGGAGGCCCTCATTGCGGGCGATTGGCTCGTCGCCCATCGGGCGCTGCCCGGCGGCGGATTCCGCCACGATGCGAAAGACGCCGCGGGCCCCTACCTTGGCGACACGATCGCGGCGGGGCGCGCGTTCCTGGCCCTCTACGCGGCGACGGGCGACCGCGCCTGGCTCTCTCGGGCGCAGTCGGCCGCCGACTTCATCGGCAAGACCTTCGCCGGCGAGGCTCACGGTCTCGTGTCCGCTGTGTCCCGGGACCGCTTCGCCGCTCCGCGGCCGCAGCGCGACGAGAACGTCGCCGTCGCGCGCTTTGCGAACCTGCTCTTCCACTACACCGGGCGCGAGTCCGACCGGCGCTTGGCCGACCGCGCGATGGGATATCTCGTTGCGCCCGCCGTGGCGGAGAGGTTCTCGACCGCCTCCGTTCTCCTCGCGGACGCGGAGCGCGCGTCCGAGCCCGCGCATCTGACGGTCGTCGGGCCCCGCCAGGATCTGCGCGCGAGGGCGCTTCTGGCCGCCGCGCTCTCGGAGCCTTCCCTCTACAAGCGCGTGGAGCTCTGGGATCGCCGGGAGGGGCCATTGCCCAACCTCGACGTGGAGTTTCCCGACCTCGAACGACCGGCGGCCTTCGTCTGCTCCAACGGGCGCTGCTCGCTGCCCGCCTTCGAGCCGAAGGATCTGCTCGCGCGCGCCGCGCGCCTGAATACCCTGGCCGCCGTCTCGCCGTAAGATCTCCTCTCCATTTCGTGGAGGTAGGGATGAAGAGGCTGGTCTTCGTCGTCGCGGCGCTCTGTGTGACCCATGCTCTTGCGGGCCAGCACGCGGAGATGCCCGGCGCGGCGGCCCCGGAAAAGCCGGCGACGCTCCTGTCCGGCATGGGCGCGCACACGCATCCGATCGCGACGTCGAGCTCCGAGGCGCAGAAGTTCTTCGACCAGGGCGTCGTTTTGATGTTCGGCTTCAACCACGAGGAGGCGATCCACGCCTTCGAGCGCTCTGCCGGGCTCGATCCGAAGGCGGCGATGCCGCACTGGGGCAAAGCCCTGGCCCTCGGCGCCAACTACAACGATCCGGCGCCGGTCAACGAGCGGCTGCTCAAGGCGCGCGCGGAAGTCGAAAAGGCGCTAGCCCTTTCGGAAGGCGGACCGGAGAACGAACGAGCGTATGCGGAGGCGCTCTCGAAGCGTTACGTCGCCGATCCCGCAAACGCCGACAAGGCACAGGTTGCCCGCGACTACGCGGCGGCGATGAAGGCGCTTTCGGTGCGCTATCCGGACGACCTCGACGCGGCCACGATCTACGCCGAAAGCTTGATGAACCTGACCCCCTGGAAGCTCTGGAAGCCGGACGGCACGCCCGGTGAGAACACGCTCGAGATCGTCGCCGTTCTCGAGTCGGTCCTGAAGCGCGACCCGATGCACCCGGGTGCGAACCACTATTACATCCACGCCGTGGAAGCCTCGAAGCAACCCGAGCGGGCGCTGCCCTCCGCCAAGCGCCTCGAGACGCTGGTGCCGGCGGCCGGACACCTCGTGCACATGCCGGCGCACACATACGCGCGCACCGGGGATTATCTGGCGGCCGAGAAGGCCAACGCGGTTGCGGCGGAGGTCGATCGCAACTACATCCGCGAGACCGGGGCGTCGGGGATGTATCCCGTGATGTATTACAACCACAACGTCCACTTCGAGTCGTTCGCGGCCGCCATGGCCGGACGCTACGCCGTGGCCAAGCGCGCCGGCGACCAGCTCTTCGACGGGGTGCTTCCGGTCGTTTCGATGGACCAGACGCTCGAAGGCTTCCTGTTGCAGCCGGCGTTCGTGGCGCTGCGTTTCAAGAAGTGGGACGAGATCCGCAAGCTGCCGGACCCGGGGCCCAAGCTGCCGCTCTTGCGCGCGGTCTGGCTCTCTGCGCGCGCGACCACGGCCGCGGCGCAGGGCGACCCGCAGCGCGCCGAGACGCTGCGGGAGGCCTACGTGATCGCGCGTGACGCCGTTCCCGCCTCGAGCATGGCCGGCCCGCAGAACAGCGCGGCGGCCCTCCTCGCCGTGGCCACGCCGGTCCTCGACGCCCGGATCGCCGAGGCCAGGGGAGACCGCAAGGCCGCGATCGAGAGCTGGAGAAAAGCCGTCGAGGCGGAGGATGCCCTGAACTACGACGAGCCGCCCGCGTGGTACTACCCCACGCGCGAATCGCTCGGGGCGGCGCTTCTCGCCGACGGACAGCTCGCCGAGGCCGAAGGGGTCTTCCGCGCCGACCTCGACAAGCACCCGCGCAATCCGCGGTCGCTCTTCGGGCTCTGGAAGAGTCTCGAGGCGCAGAAGAAGAGCGCCGACGCCGGGTGGGCGCGCGCCCAATTCGAGACCGCCTGGAAGGACGCCGACACGAAGCTCCGGCTGGAGGATTTGTAGGTGCCTTGTCATCCCGAGGAGCTCGCTGCGCTCGGGATGACAAGCGGCTACACCCCGATCTCCTTCGACGCCAGGGCGTTGCCCTCGACGCGCGCCCTGATCTTGGCGAATGCGGTCTCGCGCGAGGTCGAGACGTCGTCGCCGAAGGGCGAGAAGCCGCAGTCGTCGGTCGAGCCCAGGCGCGCCGGGTCGATGAACCGCGCGGCCTCCAGGATCCGGTCGCGTACCTCGGCGGGCGTCTCGACGCGCGGGGAGATCGGATCGGTGACGCCGACGAAGATGCGGCGGCCAGGCTTGGCGTGCGCGCCCAGGATCTTGAGCACCCGCGGGCGGTCCACCTCGCTCGAGAGCTGAACGAAGAACTTGCCCACGCCGATCCGGAAGAGCGCGGGCAAGAGCTCGGCATAGTCCACGTCGGCGCTGTGGGTCGAGTCCTGGTCTCCGCCGGGGCAGGTGTGCACGCTGATCTTCTGCCGCTCCTTCTCCGAGAAGCCGTCGAGCACCCGGTTGTTCAGGTCCACGAACGTGTCGAGGAGTTTCTTCGACGGATCGAGCTTGATCGCGAGGCGCCCTTCGGTGAAGTCGATCTGCACGGTTGCTCCTGCCGCGAGGCAGCGCCGGATGTCCGTCTGTGCCTCGCGTACGAGGTCCTCGAGGAACGCTTCACGGGGGTAGCTCGGAATCCCGGACTGCGGATACAGAAGCGAGAGGGCCGAAGCGGCGATGACGGCTTCCTTCATCGGCTTCGACGCGTACTTCTTCGCGCCCTCCAGATAGGTCGCGGCGTAGGTTGCGTATCGAAAGGGGCCCGACGCCAGGACGGGAAGCTGCCGCTTGTGGCCGTCCTTGAACGGGATCGTGGCGCCTCCCGGGGCGAGGTTGGCCAGTCCCGCCAGCGGGTACGTCGCGAAGCTCGGCTTTCTCTGCTCGCCGTCGGAAATGACGGGCGAGCCTGTCTCCTCGAAGCGCCGGATCGTATCGCGCACGGCGCCGTCGTACAGCGCCTCCAGGGCGTCGGCCGAGATCCGGCCCGAGCCGAACGCGGCGACGCCTTCGATCAGCTCCTTGGGTCGTGGAATACTTCCGACCGGCTCGGTGGGTAGCGTCATACCCCTAATCTATCGAAGTCGGGAGGGCTCGCGATGCGTCGAGTTTTGATCCTTCTGCTGGGTGTGGGCGCGGCGTTCGGCGCCGCGGCGCTGGCCCAGCCTCTCGACCCCTCCCTCTACGGCGATCTGCGCTGGCGGCTCGTGGGCCCGTTTCGGGGTGGGTGGGCGACCTGCGCCGAGGGAATCGC
>JBASRI010000099.1:0-3941 GCA_049273755.1 Thermoanaerobaculia bacterium | reverse complement strand
GAAGGAGATGAGGCGCCGGGCGCCGCGCGCGCAGTCATCCGCGCCTCCTCGACGTACGAGTTCCATTCCCCGCACTCCGGGCAGCGGCCGAGCCACTTCGGCGCCGTGGCGCCGCAGGCCTGGCAGGCGAAGACCGTGGCCGCGCGCGTGGTGGAATCCTTGCCCGCCCCGATCAGGGCTTGGCCGCTCCCGCCAGGTACTTGAGGTCGTCGTCGCCCCAGCGGACCCCGGCGCCCACGAAGGCCGAATCCAGCTTCGCCTTCGAGTTGAGGAAGTTGTCGTAGCCGCCCAGCACGAACACCGACGGCGAGAAGTAGTACCGGCCGGTGATCTTGGCGTGGGCGTTGAGGTTCGGTCCGGGATCGAAGTTCCAGACGTCGGCCGAGATTCGAAGGCGGTCCTTGAGCGTCAGATAGTCGATGCCGCCCCCGCCTTTGTTCTCGGTCAAGCCTGCGCGGCCGATCCAGTGGCCCAGGCGATAACCGACCTGCGCCGTGAAGGCCACGTCGTTGCTGAACTTCGCCTCGTCCGCTCGGACGGTCTCGGTGTGGCCGTCTGGAAACGTCGTCGTCGTGACGGTGGTCGTGTCCGTCCTGGTGCCGAAGGGCTGCGTCGAGAGCTCCAGCCGGTAGAAGCGCGGGCTGCCGACGCGCGCGAGGTCCAGGTTGAAGTACGACTTGCCCTTGCCGGGGCCGGTCAGGTACTCCTCACGCAGACCCAGGTCGATGTTGAGCTTCTTGACCGTCGTCAGCGCGCCGGAGAGGCTGTCGACGCCTTCCTTGACGGCCTTCAACGCGTCGTTCAGGTTCCTGTTGGTCTCGTCGCTGTTGACCAACGCGCCGACCGTGCCCCGGCCCTCGTTGATCTTGCCCGTGATCGCGTTCATGTTGTCCACCGTCGTCTGGAGCTTCGCCGTCAGGTCGCGGGCGTTGTTGATCGACGTCGTCACGCCTCCGGAGTTTGCGGCCACGAGCTTGTCGATGCGGTCCACGAGCTGCGTCATCTGCGCCGAGAACTCGCGGAAGTTCGCAGTCGTGGAATCGATGTTGGCGCGGTTGGACTCCAGGAGCTTGCGGAGCTCCTGAGAGAGAACCAGCACGTTCTCGACGATTCCCGTCAACCGTTCCTCGCCGAGCGGACCGCCCAGCGAGCTCTTCAGGTTCGACGTGATGTCCCGGATGTCGACCTCGATGTCGCTCGCGAGCTTCGTGATCTGGTCGAAGCTGACCGGCGTGTCGCCTTTCAGGGTCGTTCCCTCGGCGATCGGGGGCGCGCCGACCGGCCCCGGAATGAGCTCGACGTACTTGTCTCCGAGCATCCCGAGGCTCTGGATCGAGGCCGAAGCCCCGTTTCGTAGCTCGACGTCCTTGGTCAGCTCGATCTCCACGAGTGCCTTGCCGCCCACCAGGCGGATCCTGGCCACCTTGCCGACGAGCACCCCTGCCATCCGGACGTCCGATTTCTCCTTGAGTCCGGCGACGCCGCCGAACTCGATCGACACCGTCTTGCCCGTGACCCGGCCGATCCTCAGGTCCTCGATCTTCCAGATCAACAGTCCTGCCAGGATGAGGACGATCATGAAAAACGCTCCGACTTTCGCTGCGGTGCTCATCGTGCCTCCCAAATGACGCGGCGGATGCCCAGCTCCGACTCCACGGTCAGCGGTCCCTCGGCTCGGCCCTCGACGAACTGGCGGACGGCAGGATCGTTCGATCTCATGAACTCCTCCGGCGGCGCCTGGAAGAGGATATGCCCTCCGAAGAGCAGCGCCATGCGGTCGGCGATCTTTCGCGCGCTCTGGATGTGATGGGTGATCGTGACGATCGTGGGCCGCAGCTGCCGGCGGATGCCGAGGATGACCTCGGTGATGACGGCCGTCATGATCGGGTCCAGTCCCGTGTTGGGCTCGTCGAAGAGGAGGATCTCGGGCTGGTGCGCGATGGCCCGGGCGAAGCCGACCCGGCGCCGCATGCCTCCCGAGAGCTGGGACGGGTGCTTGTTGGCGATGTCCGGGAGCTGAACGAGCTCGAGGCACTCCTCCACGCGGGCGCGGACCTCCGCGGGCTTGCGGCCCGACCTCCGCAACGGAAAGGCCACGTTGTCGAACACGGTCATCGAGTCGAAGAGCGCGCCCTCCTGGAACGACATGCCGAACTTCTTGCGCAGGGCGTTCTGTTGGACCGCGTCGAGCCCCCAGAGGTCCTGTCCGTCCACGAACACCTTTCCGCCGTCGGGCTGCACGAGCCCGATCAGGTGCTTGAGGAAGACGCTCTTGCCCGTGCCGGATGGCCCGACGATGACGACGGACTCGCCGGGAGCCACGGACAGGTCGATGCCGTCCAGGACAGGCTTCTGCCCGAAGGACTTTCTGAGACCTTCGACCCGCAGCTTGGGCTGCCCCGCCGCCGCACGCCCCGCCCCGGCGCTCAGAACAGCAGCCTCGTCAGGAAGAAGTCCGTCAACAGGATCGCCAGACTGGCCACGACCACGGCCTGCGTGGTCGAGCGCCCGACGCCCTCGGCGCCGCCTTCGGTGTAGTAACCGCGCACGCAGGCCACGACCGAGAAGATCAACCCGAAGACCGCGGCCTTGATCAGGCCGGAGGTGAAGTCCTCCATGTCGATGAACTGGAACGAGCTGTCGTAGTACGAAACGGGATTCGAGCCCAGCAGCTGGACAGCCACGAAATAGCCGCCGAACATGCCGACGACGTCGCCAAGCACGACGAGGAGAGGCAGCATCAAGATCGACGCGAGGACCCGCGGCACCATCAGGTATTGCACGGGCTCGGTGGCCAGGGCCTTCAAGGCGTCGATCTGCTCGGTCACCCGCATGCTGCCGATCTCGGCCGCCATGGAGCTTCCCACGCGCCCCGTGACCATCAGGGCCGCCAGGACGGGGGAGAGCTCACGCATCAGGGAAAGGGCGACGACGCTGCCGACGAGGCTCTGCGCGTTGAAGCGCGCGAAGCCGTTGTAGGTCTGAAGGGCGAGCACCATCCCCGTGAACAGGGTCGTCAGGAACACGACGGGGACCGAGTCCACGCCGACCCGCACCATCTGGCGGAACCACTCCGCGGCGTCGTACGGCGGCCGGGGCGCCCAGGCGAGGATCCGGCCCAGCATCGAGAAGAAACGGCCGAGCTCCTCCAGGAATCGGAGCACCATCCGGCCGAGGGCTTCGAGGAAGCGTGTCACTCCCCGGCGCGCTCCACGAAAACCCGTTCGAGACGCGCGCCGAAGCCGCACAGGATCTCGTACGGAATCGTCTCCGCGGCGCGGGACAGCTCCCAGGCCGTCACGGACTCACCGCCCTCGTCGCCGAGGCAGACGACCCGGTCTCCGCGTGCGGCGCCGGTCGCGGTCGCGTCCACCAGAGTCAGATCCATGCTGACGGAACCCACCACGGGCGCTCGCCTCCCCCGCAACAGAACCGACGCCTTGCCGGAGAATCCGCGACGAAAGCCGTCATGATAGCCGATCGGTACGACCGCGATCGTCGTGTCGCGCTCCGTCACGAAACGTCCTCCGTATCCGAGCGGCGTGCCCGCGGGAACGCGGCGCACGGCGACGACGCTCGTCTCGATTCGCATGGCCGGCGACAACGCGCCTTCGGAGAGGCCCTCCGCCGGCTCGACGCCGTAGAGCGCGAGGCCGGGCCTCACGGCGTCGAGCCACGACGCCGGGTGCGCGAGGACGCCAGCGGAATTGGCTGCGTGCAGGAGTCCGGGCTCCACACCCAGCGCGCGAAGCTTCGCGGCGCAGGCCGCCAGGAGGTCCACCTGCTTCGCCGTCTCGACGCGGCCGGGATCGTCGGCGCACGAGAGGTTCGCGAACGTGCCCTCCAGCCGCAGCCAGGGCGACTGCGCCAGGAGGCGGGCCACGGAGTCCAGCGCCTCCGGACGGATCCCGGCGCGCCCCATACCGGTGTCGAGCTCGAGG
>JBASRI010000097.1:0-2269 GCA_049273755.1 Thermoanaerobaculia bacterium | reverse complement strand
CTGCCGACGAGCTCGAGAAACGCGCCGACGCCCTGACGGTTCGCGCCTCCTCCTCGGGAGTCGTCTACGGCCTGCCGCGGCGCGCGGGAGAGGCCGTGGCCGCCGGGCAGGTCGTGGCGAGCGTCGTGGATCCCGAGCGTCGGCGCGTACGGGCGCGCGTGGATCAGCCGGATCTGCCCCGCATCGCGCCCGGCCAGCGGATGGTTCTCGCCTTCAACGGCCTGCCGCGCGAGAGCTGGGAGGGCAAGGTGACGCAGGTGGCTCCCGGCCTTCGCGAGGTCGGCGGCCGCGAGGTGGGCGAGGTTCTCGGCGAGGTCGCGGATCCGAAGGGCCGGCTGCCGACCAACGCCGCCGTGGACGTACAGATCGTCACGGGCGAAAAAAGCGGGACCCTCGTCGTCCCCCGCGCGGCGGTGATCCGCGACGGCGACCGGCGCTACGTTTACGTCCTCGAGGACGGGCGCGCCCGGCGTCGCGACGTCCAGGTCGGGCTTCTCGGCTTGAACGAAGTCGAGATCACCGGAGGACTGAAGGAAGGGGACACCGTCATCCTTCCCGGCGCTGCCGCGCTGTCCGACGGCCTGCGCGTCCGGGCCGATCGCGGTTAGCACGGACCCGAGCGGAGAGGATCGCGCGCGCCATGTTCAACCGCGAAGTTTTCAGCATGGCGATCGACCGGTTCAAGAAGCATCGGGTCCAGACCTCGCTGACTCTCGCGGGCCTCGTGGTCGGCACTGCGGCGATCATCCTGGTGGTCACCCTCGGGTTGACCGGCCGCAAGTACGTCCTGAAACAAATCGAGGGGGTGGGCTCGCGCCTGGTCTGGGCGAACTATCGGGGGACGGTGACCTCCGGCGTCTCGCGCGCGGTTGACGATTTCATGACCGACACGGACATCCCGGCCATCGGGACGCGCAGCGACCTCTTCTCCGGCGTGACCGGGATCCTGACGCTGCGCGGCACCGTCACCGTGCAATCGCAGGTCAAAACGCTGACCATCCTCGGCGTGATGCCCAATTATCCCGCCGTACGCAAGAACATGCGGATCTTGAAGGGCCGCTTCATCGACGAAGACGACATGCAGCAACGGACGCGAGTTGCCGTCGTCAACCGGGACCTGTACGAGCAGCTCTTCGACAACGACCCGTCGCCCGACAAGACGATCCGAACGCTCGGCACGACCTTCCAGGTCATCGGCGAGTTCGAGGAGCCTGTCGACACGCTGGGGCGGGGCGACGTCGTGCCGGAGACGATCCTCATCCCGGCGACCGTGGCCTGGTACTACACGCCTACGCGCGAGATCAAAACGCTCTTCGCCGAGGCGCGGGATTTCGAGGCGTTGCCGGCGGCGGTCAAGGCCGTCGAGGAGATCCTCCGCGAGCGCCACCGCGCGGGCTCGGTGTACGAGGTCGAGAGCATGACGACAGTCGTGCGGCTGGCGCGCGCGATCTCGGTGGCCTTGATCGTCGTCTTCATCCTTGCGGCCGCGGTCTCCGTCATCGTCGGCGGCGTTGGGATCATGAACATTCTCCTCGCCTCGGTCGAGCAGCGCACGCGTGAGATCGGTGTGCGTATGTCGGTAGGGGCGCGGCGGCGCGACATCCTGGGTCAGTTTCTCTTCGAGGCTCTCTCCCTCGGGGTCGTCGGCGCCTCGATCGGCGTGGCGATCGGCCTGGGACTGCCGTATCTGACCCGACTCTTCGTCCGGGGCATCGAGATCAACGTCTCGTGGCTCTCGGCCGCCCTGGCGTTCTTCTTCTCGTGTGCCGTCGCAGTGATCTTCGGCGCGGTACCGGCGTACCGCGCATCGAGCTTGAACCCGTCGGAGGCGCTTCACCATGAATAGTCGGACCGTTTCGGGAGTGGTCGTCGTTCTTGTTCTCTCATCCGGAGCCGCGCTTGCGCAGACGGCCGGGCCCGAGGCCCTGACGCTGCGCAAGGCCGCGGAGCTGGCGCTCGCGAGGGCGCCGGAGCTTGCCGCGGCTCGAGCCGCTCGTGACGTGGGACAGGCCTCGGCCGACCTGGCCCGCGACGCCTTCCGTCCGTCGGCCTGGCTCACGACCGCACCCGGCTATACCCACGGCCTGCCGGGGGTCGTCGCCGGCCGCGTGCCTGCGGTCGCGGGAGTGGAGATCCGGCAGGCGATCTACGATCCGGCGCGTCGCTCCGACGCGCTCCAGGCGCAGGCGAGCGCGTCGAGCCTGGACAGCGAGCTCGAGCAGGCCTGCCGCTCGACCCTCGAGCGCCTCGTGGCCGCCTATGCGCGGAC
>JBASRI010000081.1:0-2383 GCA_049273755.1 Thermoanaerobaculia bacterium | reverse complement strand
GTGCTTCCCGATGGAAGCACCGAGACGCTGCGGCTCGCCTGGCCCTCGGATGGCGGCGACGGCGCGGCGGTGGTCCGCTACGAGGACCCGGCGCTGCCGCCCGACGTGGTGTTCTTCCGGGCCGGCGATCACCGCGCGATTCCTTTGTCGGGTGTGGCGCGGATCGACTTCCTCGTGGCGGGTTCCGAAGCCGGCGGCGTCGGGATTCAGGCTCCGGTCGAGTGTGTTCGCGCGGCGGGTATGCCGTACTCGCGACTGGACGCCCGAGCAACCGCGGGACCGGAAGGCCCGCGCCTCCACTGGACGACGGCGAGCCACGATGGGATCTGGGGCTGGGCGGTGTTTCGGGAGGAAGTGCTGGCGGACGGCCAGATCGCCAGGACGGGGCCGCAGGTCGTGCCGTCGGCCGAGCGGGCGGAAGAGAGCTTCAGCTACGTCTTCGTGGACACCGCCACGGCTCCGGGGACTTTTTACCGCTACACGGTCTGGGCGGTCACCGACGAGGGGCTCCTCAGCCGCGCTTTTTCCGCGACGCTGAAGACCGAGTAGAACCGCGACGCCGGCGGGCGCGGTCCCTGGCGAGCTGCTCGAACACGATCTCGCGGTGGTCGAACGCGAAGCGCAGGGCCTTTAGCTCGACGGGCGTGAACCAACGCGCGTCGGCAGCGTCGTCGCCCCCTTTCGCACGCCCGGAGACGGGCCGGGCCGCGTAGAGGACGGTCACGTTGTGGCCGCGCGGGTCGCGGTCGGGCCTGGAGTAGACGCCGAGAAGCTCGCCCACCTTGACGCGCAGTCCGGTCTCCTCCAGCGTCTCGCGCGCGCAGCAGGCCTCGGTCGTCTCCTTGTACTCGCAGAACCCGCCCGGCAGGCCCCACCGCCCCTGGAAAGGCGGCCGCCCCCGCTGGACGAGCAGCACGCGCCGGCGGCGGTCCCGGACCCACGAGTCCACCGTCAGGCGCGGCACGCGCGGCGGCTTGCAGACGTGCTTCATCCGTACCTCTCGAAGAACTCTCGAATCTCTTCGGCCGGACTCTGCGTCGCGAGCTCCCGCGGCGAGTCTTCGTACCAGTCGCGCGGAAGCCGGCTGACGTAGGGCTCCTCGAGGAACCGCGCGCAGAGGAGAGCGATCACGCCCCGATCCGTCTCGCTGCGGATCAGGCGGCCGGCGGCCTGAACGACCCGTGTCATCCCGGGCTGGAGGTACGCGTAGTCGAAGCCCGCCTCTTCCTTCTCGTCGAAGTAGCGGCGCAAGAGCTCCCGCTCGAAGGAAACCTGCGGCAGCGCGGGGGACACGACGAAGACGGCCGACAGAAGCTCGCCGGGATAGTCCACGCCTTCCGCGTACATCCCCCCGGACACGGCGAAGAGAAGTGTCCCGCCGGGGGGCGGCGATGCCAGGGCCTGGAGGAGCTGCTGGCGCTCGAACGCGGTGAGCTCGGGCCGCTGAACGAAGAGGTGCGAGCGGGTGGAGGGCATGCGCGAGGCGACCTCGGTCAAGAACCGGTAGGACGGGAACAGCACGAGGTCGTTGCCGGCGTGCGCGTCCGACATCTCGGCCAGGAGCTTCGCAATGCGCGTGTAGTTGCGCTCCCGGGCCGTGTAAGTCGTCCGGACGGACGGCACGATCATCACCTTGCGGTTCTCGGGCGGGAAGGGCGGCGGCAACGAAATGGCCGACGTGCGGTCGGCTTCGAGGCCGAGCACCCGGCGGATGGCTTCCGGAGGCGTCAACGTCGCCGACAGCAGGACGGTCGACGAAGCCTGGCGAAAGATCGGCGCGAGCGCGCGCGCGGGATCCAGGCAGACCAGCGCGAGACGGATGCCGGCGGCCCGCCGCTCCACGACGCACGTGAAGTCCGGGCCGAAGTTCGAGAGCACCGCCGCGAAGCGCTGGAACGCGAAGTGGAAGTCGAGGACGGGATCATCCGGCAGCGCGAGGCGCGTCTCCCGCTTCCAGGCGAGGTAGCGCATCAGCTTCGTCTCCCAATCCACGCGGAGCTCCTGGATCGCCTCCGACGGCGGCTCGATCTCCGCGATCGCTTCGCCCTCCGGCAGATCCTTCGCGGCCTCGGCGAGGACGACGAGAAGATCCTCGACGGAGGCGGCGATGTCCTGGAAGAGGTCACCCGGCTGGAGGAGCACGCGGCTGCGGAGATTGGCGAGATCCCCTTCGAGAAGCTCCGGCGAATAGATCTGCCGAGCGCGGTCGGGCAGGTTGTGGGCCTCGTCCACGATCAGGATCGCCTCGCCGAGGTCGTCGCCGGTCAGGTGGCGCAGCGCGGCGGCCGGCTCGAAGACGTAGTTGTAATCGGCCACGATCGCGTCGGCGCGCTGGGCCAACTCGAGCTGGACCTCGAAGGGGCAGACCTCTTCGCGCCGCGCC
>JBASRI010000072.1:0-3155 GCA_049273755.1 Thermoanaerobaculia bacterium | reverse complement strand
GGCGCGGCTGCTCGCGCTCGCCGACTCCGGGGCCATCTCCACCGCGTCGGCCAAGGAGGTCTTCGCGGCGATGCTCGACTCGGGGGCGGAGCCCGAGGCCATCGTCGCGGAGAAAGGCCTCGGCGCGATGCGCGACGCGGCAGCTCTGGAGGGCGCAATCGCCGACATCGTCGCTGCCAACCCGGCGCAGGTCGCGCTCTACCGCTCCGGCAAGACGCAGACGTTCGGATGGTTCGTCGGCCAGGTGATGAGAAAGACCGGCGGACGCGCGGATCCGGCCGCGGTCCGCGAAGCGCTCGAGCGGTCTCTCGGTCCGGCGGAGACGCCGAGGACATGATCCAGCTCTATGGCGTCTCGAAGAAGTACGGCCCGTTTCGGGAGGCCCTCTACGACATCTCGTTCCGCGTGGCTTCGGGGGAGTTCGTCTTTCTGACGGGCCCTTCCGGCGCGGGAAAGTCGACCCTCTTGCGGCTGCTGTTCCTCGAGGAGCCGCCGACCTCGGGCCAGATCCTGGTGAACGGCCGCAACATCGGGGTCCTGCCCGACTCGCAGGTGCCGTACTTGCGCCGCACGATGGGCGTGGTCTTCCAGGACTTCAAGCTGATCGCGCGCAAGACCGTCTTCGAGAACATCTCGTTCGTGCAGAACGTGCTGGGACTGCCGCGCGCCGAGCAGAAGCGGCGCGCCTACCACGTCCTGAAGCGCGTCGGCCTTCACCACCAGATGAACGCCTACCCGGACGAGCTCTCCGGCGGAGAGCAGCAGCGCGTGGCCATCGCGCGCGCGATCGTCAATGAGCCGACCCTCCTCCTGGCCGACGAGCCCACCGGAAATCTCGATCCCGTGCTCTCGGAAGAGATCATGCGGCTCTTCGTGGAGTTCAACATTCGCGGCACGACCGTGGTCGTCGCGACCCACGACCTGGAGCTCATCCGCCGCATGGGCAAGCGCACGCTGACGCTCGAGCGCGGGCGCCTCCACGACCCGGACCGCCCGCGGGAAAGCGCCCCGATCGTGCGGGAGGCGCCGTTTCTGCCGGTGACGTGAGCCGAGAGGCTTCCGGCTCCCGGCTTCCGACTTGAGCGATGGCGATCCGCCCCCGCTACGTCTTCGCAGAAGCCCGGTCGATCGCGCGGTCGAGCCCCCGCCAGACCGTCGCGGCGATCGCTCTGATCGCGCTGGCTCTGTACGTGCCCGGCCTGCTCGCGCTGCTGGCGCGTAACCTCGGCCGTCTGGCCGCCTCAAACGCCGGGGACGCGCCGGCCGTCGTCGTGACGCTCCAGCCCGAAGCCGACGCGCGCGCGATCGCGGCGAGGCTGGCGCAGGACGACCGAATCCGGACGGTGCGGATCGTGGGGAGCGAGGCGGCCCTGGCGCGCTTCCGCCGCGCCTATCCCGACATCGGAGCCGCCCTCGCCGAGCTCCGGGAGGCGCCGTTCCCGCCGTCGATCGAAGTCATCCTGAAGCCGGAGTCCTTGCGCGGCGCGGCGATCGAGATCGCGAGCGCGGCCCGGCTCTGGCCCGGCGTGGACTCGGCCGAGTCGGAGGAAGAGTTCTCGAGGCGGTTCCGCGACGCCGTGCGCCTGGTCCGAGACGCGGGGCTCTTCCTCGGCGGGATCCTGACTCTGGCTGCGATCCTCTCGGTCGCCTCCGCGGTGCGGCTGGCTCTGGACCTTCACCGCGAAGAGGTCGGCATCATGCGTCTGATGGGCGCCACGGAGGGCGCGATCCGAGCGCCCTTCTGGCTCTACGCGACGGGGGAGGGGTTGCTCGGCGGAAGCCTCGCGCTTGGCCTGCTCTACGCCACGTTCCGCTTCGCCGGCCGCTGGCTCGCCCGAGACCCGCACCCGGTCCTGGCCATCTTCTGGACGTCTTTCCTGAGCACGCCCGCGGCGCTGCTGCTTCCGGCGGCCGGCGCGGCCGCGGGGCTGGCGGGAAGCCTGCTCTCGCTCGGGAAGAAGACGACGCGGCGGGCGACCCGGATCGGCTGATCCGGGCGGGGACGCGGACCCCCGCCCCTAGGTCGATTCCTGGACCGCCGGAGGCGGCTCGGCCTTCGGCCGCCCTCTCTTCTTGAAGTGCGGCAAATCCGGCTCGCCCAGCAGACGCGCGACGCCCTCCCAGCCCCGGACGTGCTCGCAAACCACTTTGAGAGCCGAGGTCAGCGGCACGGCGAGGACGGCGCCGGAGATGCCCCAGATCGTGCTCCAGAAGACGAAGGCGATCATGACGGTGAGCGGAAAGAGCCGGACCTTGCCGCCGACGATGTAGGGCGTCAGGACGTTGCCCTCCAGAAACTGCAGCAGGCTATAGACCAGGAAGACCAGGAGGGCCTTCTCGCCGCCGAACTGGAAGAAGGCGACCGCGACCGCGGGCACCGTCGAGAGGATCACGCCGACGTAGGGGAGCAGGATCGCGATGCCGGCGATCGGGCCCAGTACATAGTAGTAGTCGACGCGCAGGGCCATCAGGGCGAGCGTCGTGGCGCCGGCCATGATCAGCATCACGAAGGAGAGGCCCAGCGCGTACGAGGTCATCGTGCGCGAGATCGCGCCCGTCACGTCGGAGTCCCCGAGGCGCTCGTTGCGGGTGATCATGCCGGCGAGGACGCGTCCGAACTTCTCGCGGTCCTTCAGCATGAAGAACGTCAGGAAGGGAACCGTGGCTGCGTAGAGCAGGATCCCGACGGTGGTCCCCAATCCCTCGACGAAAGCCCGCGTCGTCTCGAGCTGCGACTCGGTCAGCTTGACCTCGCGCACGCCGCGGGAGGATTCCTCGGGCAGGATCGAGCCCATCCGCTCGCGCACCTTGTTGACGAATCCCATCAACCCGGCCAGCAGGTCGCGCAGCCGCGCCTGGTAGCGCGGCAGCTCGGCGAAGAACTGGTTGATCTGAGCGGTGACGTTGATGATGAGGAGAACCACGCCGCCGATGATCACGAAGAGGATCAGGAGAATCGCGGCGACGCGCGGCACGCCGGCCCGCTCCAACAGCGAGACGAACGGGCGAAGCGCGAAAGCCAGGAACAGCGCGAAGGCCAGGGGAACCAGGAGCGGCCGGCCGTAGTAGAGGAGGCCGACCGCGGCCGCCAGCGAGATCACGGTCAGGCCGACGACGCGACGGGGCGAGTCGTCCAGCGGGGGGGCCTCCGGTTG
>JBASRI010000063.1:0-6478 GCA_049273755.1 Thermoanaerobaculia bacterium | reverse complement strand
CGAGTCGTCGGACCACCAGAAGCCGTCGTCGGCGTGGTGGAAAATCTCTTCCCAGTAGATGTAGGACAGCACGCCGTTCAAAACCGTCGCACTTCCGTCGGAGGTCCAGCGCCGCTCGGTCCGCGTGGCGCGGTCGAGCGTGTAGATATCGTGGTCCCGGACGAACGCCACGAAGCGGCCATCGGGGGAGAGGCGTCCGTTGATCTCCTTCGGGTCCGTCCGGGTGAGCCGCTCGAAGCGCGATCGGGGCAAGTCGAGAAGGAAGAGATCGCCGTCGAAATCGTAGAGAGCCGTCTCGCCGGCGCGATCCAGGGAAATGGGCCAGGTCAATGTTTCCGGCGCGTCGCGGCCTTCGCGCAGGGCAGCGAGGCTCGCGAGCGCGGCCGCGCGGTCCACTGCGGCTCGCCGCGCCCCCGTGGCCGAGTCGATCCGCTCGAAGGTGCGTTCGTCGGGAGGCCGCCGCTCGTCGAGAAGGAGGATCGATCCGTCCGCGGTCCACGCATAGCGGGGGAGCCGGGTCACCTGGTCGGCTTCGGGGCTCGTGATCCACTCGACGGTGAGCTCGCGCCGCGGCCCGCCAACCAGGGGCGTTGCGGCGAGGGCCAGAATCCCGGCGGCGCGAAGCGGCCTCAGAGGTACTCCCTCCAGAACTCCAGCATCTTCTCGGCGCGATGCCGGATGGCGGCGCGGTCGACGAAGGAGTGCTTGCGCATCGGGTAGGCCATCACTTCGTACGGCTTGCCCGCCTGGACCAGCGCGTCCGTGAAGGCCCATTCGTTCTGGGGATGCACGTTGTCGTCGTACGTGCCGAAGATGAGCAGGAGCCGTCCGTGGAGGTCCTTCGCGCGCTTCACCAGCGACGTGCGCTCGTAGCCCTCCGCGTTCGCCTCGGGTGTCTTCATGTACGCCTCGCCGAACTTGGTGTCGTAAAAGTGCCAGTCGGTGACGGGCGCGCCGGAGATGCCGGCGGCAAACTCCTGCGAACGCGTCAGCGCCAGCAATGTGTAGGAGCCTCCACCGCTCCAGCCCCAGATGCCGAAGCGCGCCGGATCCGCCCAGGACTGGGCCTTGAGCCACTTCACGCCGGCGAGCAGGTCTCCGAGCTCGACGTCGCTCATCATGTTTCGGACGACCAGGTTCTCGAGCATCTTGCTCTGGCCCGTCGCGCTGCGCGGGTCGAGCGACGCCACGACATAGCCGCGCTGGGCGAGGAGCTGGTCGAAGAAAAAATCGCGGTCCCAGCGGTCCTGGACGATCGGAGCGCCGGGGCCGCCGTAGACGTTCAGGAGGACCGGGTACTTCTTCGAAGCATCGAAATTCGGAGGCTTGACCAGGCTCGCCGGAAGCGGGAAGCCGTCGGCCGCCGGGATGGTGAAGAGCTCCTTCTTCGAAAAGCCGAACGGCGCGATCGCCTCCATGCGGCTCTCGGCGAGCACGGCCTGCCGCTTGCCGGAGGCCTCGTAGAGGGCGAGCGATGGGAGCGTGCTGCGGTTCGAATAAGTGTCCAGATAGAAGCGCCGGTCCGGCGAGAAGTCGATCCGATGCACCCCGTCCTCACGCGTGACGCGCTCCTTGCCTGATCCATCGAGACGGATCCGGTAGAGGTGCCGCTCGAGCGGCGACTTTTCGATCGACGTGAAGTAGACGAGCCCCTTCGCGTCGTCGACGAATGCCGAGTTGAGCGGGGCGCCGTAGAACGTCCCCGGCCCACGCACCGACCACGGGCCTCGCGTCACGGCGTTGCGCAGGGTTCCGTCGGCGCCGTAGCGATAGAGGTGCGTGTGGCCGTCGCGCTCCGAGGAGACCACGAGCGCCTTGCCGCCCTCCAGGAACTGGACCTCCTTCTGGTAGACGAAGGCGGGATCGGTGTCGGTCAAGACCCGGGACGCCTTGCCCGTGGTGCGGTCGACCAGCCAGAGGTCCAACCGCGTCTGTTCGCGGTTGGTGGTCTGGACGGCGACGCGGCGGCTGTCGGGCGACCACGCCACTCCCAGGATGTACTCGTAGGCGACCTCGGAGGAGTCCATCCAGGCGGTCTTCCCGGTCGCGAGGTCGGCGATCCCGAGCCGAACGATGGGGTTGGCGCCGCCCGTCTTCGGGTAGCGCTGGCGGATGACGCGGGGAGTGGCCGGAGCAAAGTCCGTGAAGACCGAGACATCCACGGGCGACTCGTCGCTGCGCAGGAAGGCGACCGCGCTCGAGTCCCCGGACCACCAGTACCCCGTGTCGCCCCGGTCGAAGATCTCCTCCCAGTAGACCCAGGACAACGTCCCGTTCAGGATCGTCTCGCTCCCGTCGCGCGTCAGCCGGGTCTCCTTCCTCGAGCCGAGGTCGAGCACGCAGAGGTCGTTGTCCCGCACGAAGGCGGCCTTTCGGCCGTCGGCGGAGAGTCGGGGCAGCGTCTCTTTCGCGTCGGTCCGGGTCAGGCGCTCAAACCGGGCCGAGGACAGGTCGAGAGCGAAGAGGTCGTCGCCGAAGATGTAGATGGCGGTGCGACCCGACGGGTCGAGGGCTTCGGGCCAGCCGAGCGCGTCCGGCATGTCGCCGCCCGGAGACAGGGCCTTGAGGCTCGAAAGCGCCGCCGCCGCATCGACGGCGGCGGCCCGGGCCCCGGTCTCCGCGTGAACGCGCTCGATCGTCCGCGCCCCCGGGGGCTTGCGCTCGTCGAGCAGCAAGACGTCGCCCGAGCTCGTCCACGCGTGCTTCGGCATCTTCATCGTTGCGGCCGCCTCCTCGCCGTACACCCAGTCCACGGTGATCTCGCGGCGCTCCTGCGCCGCCGCGGGAAGGACGGCGAGCAGCAGAAGAGCGGCGCGACTCGAGATCTTGCGTCGGAGCATGCGCACCTCGTTTCGGGCGGCGCAAGGATACGCCACGACTGTGGTTAGAATGCGCCAGCCTCGATGACGCTTGCCAACGGGACAAGGCTCGGTCCCTACGAGATCGTCGCGCCCGTCGGCGCAGGCGGGATGGGGGAAGTGTACCGGGCGCGGGACGAGCGTTTGAAGCGCGACGTCGCGATCAAGGTGCTGCCGGCGTCCTACTCGCAGGACGCCGACCGGCTGCGGCGCTTCGAGCATGAGGCGCAGTCGGCCGGGGGGCTGAACCACCCCAACATCACGGCGGTGTACGACCTGGGCTCCCACGAGGGGGCGCCGTACATCGTGACGGAGCTGCTCGAAGGCGAGACCCTGCGTGCGCGGCTTTCCGGCGGGGCGATTCCGGTGCGCAAGGCAATCGAATACGCGGTGCAGATTGCCAGGGGCCTCGCGGCGGCGCACGAGAAGGGGATCATCCACCGAGATCTGAAGCCCGAGAACCTGTTCCTCACCACCGACGGGCGGGTGAAGATCCTGGACTTCGGTCTCGCGAAGCTGACGCAGGCCGAGGCGCAAAGCGGGCCGCAGACCAACCTTCCGACGGCCACCGAGCCGGGCGTCGTGATGGGGACGCTCGGGTACATGTCGCCGGAGCAGGTCAAGGGTAAGCCGGCGGACCAGCGGTCGGACATTTTCTCCTTCGGAGCGATCCTGTACGAGATGCTGTCGGGCGTCCGGGCGTTCCACCGGGACTCGGCGGCGGAGACGATGTCGGCGATCCTACGCGAGGAGCCGCCGGACCTTTCGGCGACGAACAAGAGCATCCAGCCCGGCCTCGAGCGCGTCGTGCGTCACTGCCTGGAGAAGAATCCGGAGGAGCGCTTCTACTCGGCGCGCGACGTCGCGTTCGATCTCGAGGCGCTGTCGGGTCTCTCCGGGACGGGCGCCGTGGCGGCCATGGCTGGCCCCGCGGCACGCCGGCGGCTTCTTCCCGTGTTCGGCGTCGCGGCGATCCTCGCGGCGCTCGCGGTCGGATACTTCATCGGCAAAGGGCGCAGCGCGGCGAAGCCTCTGGCGTTTCGGCAATTGACGTTTCGGCGCGGGACCGTGTGGTCGGCCCGTTTCGGAGTGGACGGAAAAACGGCCTTCTACAGCGCCTCGTGGGACGGAGCGCCGACCGAGATTTACGTGAGCGCTCCCGGGAGTCCCGAGTCGCGGCCCCTCGGCATCTCCGGCGCCGACGTTCTCGCGGTTTCGTCCGCGGGCGACCTCGCGATGGCCCTGGAGAGCCGGGTTTCGAGCGAGTTCGCGAGAACGGGAACCCTGGCTCGGGCAAGCGCGACCGGAGGCGGGGCGCCCCGCCAGATCCTCGAAGGAGTCGAGTCCGCGGATTGGGCGCCGAACGGGCAGGACCTCGCGGTCGTCCGGAACGTCGGCGGCCAGGCGCGTCTGGAGTATCCAATCGGCAAGACGATCTACGAGACGCGCGGCTGGATCTCGAGCCCACGCATCTCCCGCGACGGCGAGCGAGTCGCCTTCATCGACCATCCAAGCCCCGGCGACGATGGCGGCTTTCCCGCGGTCGTCGACCGCGCCGGGAAGAAGACGGCGCTTTCCCCTCCCTTCGGAAGCACTCAGGGGCTCGCGTGGTCGCCGGATGGTTCGGAGATCTGGTTTACGGCGGCGGAAGTGGGAAACCGGTCGCTCTATGCCGTCTCCCTGTCGGGAAAGCTGCGTTTGCTGGCGCGCGTCACCGGTTCGCTGACCATCCAGGACGCGGCGCGCGACGGTCGGGTTCTGCTGATCGACGAAACGCGGCGGCTGGGCCTGTCCGTGCTCTCGCCGGGGGCGGCCAAGGAGCGGGAGCTTTCCTGGCTCGACTGGTCGCGGCCGGTCGGGCTCTCGAGGGACGGGAAGACGACACTCTTCTACGAATCCGGCGAGGGCGGGGGCGCGGGTTACTCCACCTATGTGCGCGACACGGATGGATCGCCCGCGGTCCGGTTAGGAGAGGGGCAAGCCCTCGCGCTCTCGCCCGACGGGAAGTGGGTGATCGCGCTCCTGCACAAACTGACGGACGCACATCTGGTTCTGTACCCGACCGGCGCGGGGCAGCCCCGGCCGTTGACGTTACCCGGTCTGCGGCTCAGCATGGGAGTGGGAGTGGGAGGGATTCGATTCCTCCCGGACGGCCGCCACTTTCTCATGAGCGCGAGCGAGGAGGGCCGAGGCGACCGGATCTACCTCGCCGACATCGAGGGCGGCAAGCCGCGGGCGATCACTCCGGAGAACTTCCGCGGTCCGGGTCCGATCTCCACGGACGGGAAACGCTTCCTCGCGCGCGCGCCCGATGGGAAGCCTGTCGCCTATCCGATCGAGGGCGGAGAGCCGACTTCCCTCACGGGATTCGAGCCCGGCGACGCCCCCGTGAGCTGGACGGCCGATGATCGAGGCCTCTTCGTTCAGCGCAGCGGAGCTCCGGTCGGGAAGATCGAGCGCCTCGACCCGGCCACCGGCCGCGCGGAGCCCTGGAGGGAGATCCTGCCCTCGGATGCGACAGGAGTCGTTCGGGTCTCTTCGGTCCTCGTCGCTCCGGATGGGACGTTCTACGCCTACGCCTATTCGCGCGTGCTCTCGAATCTCTTTCTCGTCGAGGGCCTGAAGTGAGCCTGTCCCGGACTTTGAGCGGCCTCGAACCCCCTCTCCCGGCGGGAGAGGGTTGGGGTGAGGGGTGCTCTTGACGCTCGCCACCGGAACCAGGCTAGGCCCCTACGAGATCCTCGCGCCGATCGGCGCGGGCGGGATGGGGGAGGTGTACCGCGCGAGGGATCCCCGACTCGGGCGCGAGGTCGCGATCAAGGTGCTCCCGGCGTCGTTCTCGCAGGACGCGGATCGCCTGAAGCGCTTCGAGCAGGAGGCGCGGGCGGCGGGGGTCTTGAACCACCCGAACATCACGGCGGTCCACGATCTCGGGACGCACGACGGCGCGCCGTACATCGTGACGGAGCTGCTCGAGGGCGAGACCTTGCGCAGCCGCCTGGGCGCGGGACCGATCGGCGTTCGCAAGGCGATTGACTACGCGATTCAGCTCACAAAAGGTCTCGCCGCAGCGCACGAGAAAGGAATCGTCCACCGGGACCTGAAGCCCGAGAACGTCTTCTTGACCAAGGATGGCCGGGTCAAGATCCTGGACTTCGGCCTTGCGAAGCTGAAGGCGGAGGGAGCGGAGTCCGGGCACACCGACATGAAGACGGTCTCCGGCGGAACGGAGCCCGGGGTCGTCCTGGGGACGATGGGCTACATGTCGCCCGAGCAGGTGCGCGGGAGGGCTGCCGACCGGCGGTCCGACCTCTTCTCCTTCGGCACGATCCTCTACGAGATGCTGTCGGGGCAGCGGGCGTTTCGCGGAGACAGTGCGGCCGACACGATCACGGCGATCCTGACCAAGGAGCCGCCGGATCTCTCGCAGACGAACAAGGACATCCACCCGGGACTGGACCGCATCGTGCGGCACTGCCTGGAAAAGAACCCGGAAGAGAGATTCGAGTCTGCTCGAGACGTCGCCTTCGACCTCGAGGCACTCTCGGAGGTCTCGGGGCCGGCTGCCGCGACGGCGAGGCATGGCGCCGCCGTCGAGCCGGCTCGCCGTCCGTCATGGG
>JBASRI010000054.1:0-2649 GCA_049273755.1 Thermoanaerobaculia bacterium | reverse complement strand
GCCTCGCGCCGGTCGGCCGCGGTTCGCACGGGAAGCCCCGCCAGCGCCGCGGCCTCCGGGAGGTTGGGCGTGACGAGGTCGCAGAGAGGCAGCAGGTCCTTCTTGAGGCTCGAGGCCGCGCGGCGGGAGAGCAGGCGCGCTCCCGTCTTGGCGACCATGACGGGATCCAACACGACGTTGGACGCGCCGTGACGCGCCAGGCCGGCGGCGACGGCGCGGATGCGCGGCGCGTCGAAGAGCATCCCGACCTTCACGGCGCGGGGGCGCAGGTCCGAGAACACCGCGTCCATCTGGCGCGCCACGAAACGCGGCGACAGCGTTTCGATCCCGAAAGCGCCGACGGTGTTCTGCGCCGTCGCGGCCGCCAGCACCGTCGCGCCGTGGACGCCGTGGGCCGCGAAGGTCAGCAGGTCCGCCTGGATCCCGGCGCCGCCGCCGGAATCCGACGTGGCGATGGACACGGCCGTGACCGCGCGCTTGCCCATAGAATCAGCATCTCATGGCGGAAGAGGCGGCGCCCCTGAGCATCACTCCCGAAGCCGCCCGGCGTCTGCGGAGCGAAGCGGACTTCTCGCACGCGGTGCTCAGTGTGCGGCACCTGCTGGGGTGTGGAGGCACGGGCTTTCGCATCTCGGTCGAGGAGAACGCGCCGGACGAGGGCCGCCGCTTCGACGTCTCCGGCATCCCGGTGGTCATGGACGAGTATTCCTTCGCGCGCTTGAAGGGCGCGGTTCTTGAGGTCGATCCCGATCCCGCCGGCGAGGGATACCGGCTCGATCACCCCGACGCCGTCATGACGACGTTCTGCTGAGCGCCGTTCAGGCGCGCGGCGGGACCGGAATCCGAGGGCGGATGCGGAGAGCTTCGTTGACGAGGAAGACCGGCCCGACCAACAGGTGAACCAGGTTGCGGAAGAACGCCGGCGAGGACTTCTCGTAGACCGCGTGTCCGATCGCCTGGAAGATCCAGCCCAGGACGAACGCGCCGGCGCCGACCCTCCAGTCGCCGATCGCCCGCGCCGCCAGGTCCAGCAGGATCGCCGCCGCGAGAACGGCCACCGCCAGGGGAACGTCGAGGGTCAGGTAGAAAAGGAAAGCCGCGGCAAGCAGGAGCTCGCTCAGGGTCCAGCCACCGGAGAGCGGGATCGCGTGGAGGAGCGAGAGGAGGCCGAACACGATCAGCGTGATCCCGATCGCGTGACACAAGAGATTCCCGCGCGTGCGGTGGGACGCTCCGTAGTCGGCCAACAACCCGTCGATCCGGCTCAAGAGCGTGAGTATATTCAAGCATGCGCGCGCAACGCCTCCACCGGCCGGCGCCCGCGGAAGAGCGCCCGCTCCGTCTCGAAAACGTCCCGGCTCCCAAGCCGGGCTCGGGCGAGGTCGCAATCGCGGTCGAGGCGTGCGGCGTCTGCCGGACCGACCTCCACATCCTGGAGGGCGAAGTGCCGGCGCGGCTTCCGATCACGCCGGGACACCAGGCCGCCGGGCGCATCGTCGAGGTCGGCGCCGGAGTCGAAAGCCTGCGCCCGGGAGATCCGGTCGGCGTGGGCTGGATCGCGGCCACCGACGGCGCCTGCCGCTTCTGCCGCACCGGGCGCGAGAACCTCTGCGAGCGGGGAACCTTCACCGGTCGCGACCGCGACGGCGGCTACGCGGAACGGTTGACCGCCGACGCGCGCTGGGTGTACCGCCTTCCGGACGGGTTCTCGCCGCGCGACGCCGCGCCGCTGCTCTGCGCGGGAATCATCGGGTATCGCTCCCTCAAGCTCAGCGGCATCGCCCCCGGAGGCCGGCTGGGCCTCTTCGGGTTCGGCGCTTCCGCGCATCTGGCGATGCAGGTCGCGAAGCACTGGGGCTGCCAGGTCTACGCCTTCACGCGCGAGGCGCGCCACCGAGAGCTCGCCCTCGATCTCGGCGCGGCGTGGGCCGGCAACTCCGGCGACGATCCCGGCGTGCCGCTCGACGCGGCGGTCCTCTTCGCGCCGGCGGGCGAGATCGTCCGCGCGGCGCTCGCGAGGCTCGACCGCGGAGCCACCCTCGCGATCAACGCGATCCACATGAGCCCGATTCCTCCGCTCGACTATGGGCTCCTCTACGGCGAGCGCGTCGTCCGGAGCGTGGCGAACTTCACGCGGCGCGACGCCGAGGCCTTCCTGGATCTGTCCGCGCGAATCCCCGTGCGCTCCTCGATCGAGGTCTACCCGCTCGAAGCCGCCGGCGAGGCGCTCCTGGCGGTCAAGGCGGGCGCGGTCCGGGGCGCAGCGGTGCTGACGGTCACTCCACCTTGACGAGCAGCCGGCGGGGGCGGTCCGAGGGCGCGAACCGCAAGACGAGCAGCTCGGAGCCTTCCTTTTTCTCGGCGACGGCGCGGTCCTTGGCCTTCTCGTCCTTGCGCAGAAGCGATCCGCTCGCGATCGAGGGGGAGACGTCCCGCACGCGCCCTGCGGCCTCGACGAGGAGGACGAACTCCCGGCCGGAGAGCGCGGCGAGCGCCTCGTCGGTCGGGGTGTCCTCGAGTTCCGGAGCTTCGCCGTGTCCGTCGATCGCACGAATGACGAGGTGCACGGAGACACGGCCAGAATCGGCGAAGCCCGCCCCCGCGCCGGACTCTCCGCCCGGAGCGGCGGCGGTCTGCCGCCGGCTGCGC
>JBASRI010000053.1:0-2468 GCA_049273755.1 Thermoanaerobaculia bacterium | reverse complement strand
GGCGCGGGGCGTGCGCTACGGGCGAACGCGCGTGGAGCGGGAGCTGAAGGTCCGGGGCTTCTCCCGGGAGACGATCGCCGCCGCGTTCGGCGCGGAAGGAGGCGCCGAGCAGGAAGAGGAAGCCCTCCGGCGTGCGTTCGAGAGGCTGTGGTCGGCGCGCGCGAACCTGGCGCCCCCGCTGCGGCGCCGCCGGGTGTTCGACGCCCTGACGCGACGCGGTTTTCCGGCGGGGAAGATTTCTGAGATCATCCGAGGCTGGTATGAAATCGACCGAGGTTAGGGAACGATTCCTGAAGTTCTTCGAGGAGCGCGGGCACCGCCGTGTCCCGTCGTCCTCGCTCATTCCGGCCGAGGACCCGACGCTGCTCTTCACCAACGCGGGGATGAACCAGTTCAAGGACGTGTTCACCGGCCGCGAGAGGCGCGAATACGCGCGCGCGACCTCGGCGCAGAAGTGCGTCCGGGCCGGCGGCAAGCACAACGACCTGGACAACGTGGGGTACACCGGCCGGCACCACACGTTCTTCGAGATGCTCGGCAACTTCTCTTTCGGCGACTACTTCAAGGCCGAAGCCATCCCGTACGCCTGGGAGCTCGCCACGGATCCCAAGAAGGGGTACGGCCTGGACCCGCGGCGGCTTTGGGCGACGGTCTACACCGACGACGACGAGGCCGCGAAGCTCTGGGAGCGCCACCTGCCGGCCTCCCGCATCCTGCGGTTCGGTGAGAAGGAGAACTTCTGGGCGATGGGGGAGACCGGCCCCTGCGGACCTTGCTCGGAGCTTCACTACTACCGCGGCGAAGACCTCTCGCTGAACACGGCCGACCGTGTCAACGGCCCTGGCGACGAAACGCTCGAGATCTGGAACCTGGTGTTCATGCAGTTCGAGAGGGACGCGTCGGGGAAGAGGACGCCGCTGCCGAAGCCGTCGGTGGACACCGGCGCCGGCCTCGAGCGGATCACGGCGATCCTGCAAGGCGTCAACAACAACTTCGACACGGACCTCTTCGCGAAGATCCTCGCGGAGATCGCGGAGCTGTCGGGCCGCGCGTACCGCGGAGGGATGGCGCCCGAGGACGCGCCTTTCCGCGTCATCGCCGACCACGCGCGCGCGGCGACGATGCTGATCGCGGACGGCGCCCTTCCGTCCAACGAGGGCCGGGGCTACGTGCTGCGACGCATCCTCCGGCGGGCGATGCGCTACGGGCGGCGGCTCGGGCTGGAGGGCCCGTTTCTCCACCGCCTGGCGCCGACGGTGGTCGGCGGTTTTTCCGGCGTCTTTTTCGAGCCGTCGGCCGTCGCGAGCCTCTCCCGGACGGTGGCCGGCGTCCTCGAGCCCGAGGAGGAGCGCTTCGGCAAGACGCTCTCGGAGGGCGCCGACCGGGTCGGCGAGGCGATCGAACGGCTCCGGCGGGAAGGGGCCACGGCGCTCTCCGGCGACACCGTCTTCCGCTTCTACGACACCTACGGAATCCCACTCGAGGTCATCGAGGAGATCGCCGGCGACGAGGGCGTGGCGGTGGATCGAGCCGGCTTCGAGGAAGCCCTCGAGCGCCAGCGCGAGACCTCGCGCGCGTCGGCGAAGTTCGGGGCCGCCGACGCCTCGGTCTACGAGAGGCTGGAGCTGCCGTCGCCGCACTCGGTCTTTCGAGGCTATCCCGAGCAGGACTTCGTGTCGCTCTCAGGCGCCCGAGTCGTGGGCATCGTCAAGGACGGCAAGGAAGCTTCGCTGCTCGGGGAGGGCGAGACCGGAGAGGTCGTCGCCGACCGGACGGTCTTCTATCCGGAGGGCGGCGGGCAGGTCGCCGACAAGGGAGTCTGGACTTGGAACGGGGGTGAGGCCGACGTCACCGACGTCCAAAAGCCGGTTCCCGGAGTGATCGCGCACCTCGCCACCGTGCGGCGCGGCCGCCTGGAGCTCGGGGCGGCGGTGGACATGGCGGTGCCGGAGTGGACGCGCCGGCGCACGCAGGCCAATCACACCGGGACGCACCTGCTCCACGCCGCCCTGCGCAAAGTGATCGGACCCTCCGCCCGCCAGATGGGCTCGCTCGTCGAGCCCGAGCGGCTGCGCTTCGACTATGCCGCGACTGCGGCGCCGACGCCCGAGCAGATCGCAGAGATCGAGCGGCTGGTCAACGAGGAGATCCTGCGCGACCGGGCCGTCACCAAAGAGATCCTGCCAATGGACGAGGCGCGCCGGAAGGGCGCCGACATGTTCTTCGGCGAGAAGTATGGCGAGCGGGTCCGCGTCGTGGAAGTGTCGGGCTTCTCGACGGAGCTCTGCGGCGGCTGCCACGTGCCACGCACGGGCGAGATCGGCGCCTTCAAGATCGTCTCGGACCGGGGTCTCCAGGCGGGAGTCCGGAGGCTCGAGGCCGTGACGTCGCTCGGAGCCGTCGAGCTGCTCTCGCACGACGAGCAGATCTTGAACGCCCTCGCGGGCGCGGCCCAGGCGCCGGGCGCC